>JBPYEM010000001.1:0-5865 GCA_051985205.1 Candidatus Limnocylindrales bacterium
GCTGGTTCGTCGAGACGCTCGGTCCGACCCTGTCGACGACCCTTGCGGCGACCGGCCCGATCGACCTCAAGGCGATCACCGCACAGGCGCTCCAGATGGGCGACGAGGGCCACAACCGGAACGTGGCAGCGACCTCGCTCCTCACCCGGACCCTTGCCCCGACGATCGCCACGGCGGTCCCGAGCACGGTCGCGGCGGAGGTGCTCACCTTCCTTCGCGGCAACGACCACTTCTTCCTCAACCTGTCGATGGCGGCCTGCAAGTCCGGCCTGGACGCTGCCGCGAACATCGACGGCTCGACGGTCGTCACCGCGATGTCGCGGAACGGCGTCGACTTCGGGATCCGGCTCAGTGGCACCGGCGACGCCTGGTTCACGGCGCCGGTCGGCGTGCCGGACGGCCTGTACTTCCCGGGCTACGGACCGGACGACGCCAACCCGGATCTCGGCGACAGCGCGATCACCGAGACGTTCGGGATCGGTGGCTTCGCGATGGCCGCGGCACCCGCGATCGTCCGGTTCGTCGGCGGCACGCCGGCGGACGCCATCGGCTTCACCCGGCTGATGGAGCGGATCACGCTGACCCGCAACTCTGCCTACGGGCTGCCATCGCTCGGTTTCAGCGGGACGCCCACCGCGATCGACGCCCGGAAGGTCGTCGAGACCGGCGTCGCCCCGGTCATCAACACCGGGATCGCCCACCGTGAGGCGGGCGTCGGCCAGATCGGCGCAGGGATCGCCCGCGCCCCACTCGAGTGCTTCGAGGCCGCGGTGCGCGCACTCGCCGGCAAGCTCGGAACGGAGGCGGCCGCATGACGACCCAGCGCGCCGTCGTCGCGATCGGCGGCAACGCGCTGATCCTCGACGGCCAGAGCGGGACGATCGCGGAGCAGTACGCCAACGCCGAGGAGATGGCCGGCCACATCGCGACCCTCGTCGATCGCGGCTGGGGGATCGTCCTGACCCATGGCAACGGGCCGCAGGTCGGGTTCATCCTGCTGCGCTCGGAGCTCGTCGGCGATCGCGCACCGGTGCCCCAGCTCTCGCTCGAGATGTCGTCCGCCGACTCCCAGGGCGGCATCGGCCACATCCTCGCGATGGCGCTCCTCAACGCCCTCGCGGCTCGCGGCCATGCCGATCGCGTCGCCTACGTCCTGACCCACACCGTCGTCGACCCCGGGGATCCGGCGTTCACCAGCCCGACGAAGCCCATCGGGCCCTTCTACACGGCCGGCCAGGCGGCGACGAAGCGGCGCCGCAACGGGTGGGAGATGATCGAGGACTCCGGCCGCGGCTACCGCCGTGTCGTGCCGTCGCCGAAGCCGCTGCGGATCGTGGAGTCGGCCCAGATCCGGTCCCTGGTCGATGCGGGCTTCGTCGTCGTCGCCGTCGGTGGCGGTGGTATCCCGGTCGTCGAGACGGCCGATGGCTACCGCGGCGTCGAGGCGGTCATCGACAAGGACAGGGCGTCCGCGCTCCTTGCGGCGAGCCTCGAGGTCCCGCTCCTCGTCCTGTCGACCGGCGTCGAACAAGTGGCCTGGCACTTCCGGCAGCCGGACCAGCGGCTGCTGTCCTCGATGACCTCGAGCGAGGCGCTCGGCTACCTCGCCGACGGCGAGTTCCCGAAGGGCAGCATGGGCCCGAAGGTCGAGGCGGCGGTCGACTTCCTTGCTCGGGGCGGGTCGGAGGTCCTGATCACGACCCCCGCCGCGCTGGAGCGGGCGATCGCCGGCCAGACCGGGACGCGGGTCGTCCCGGATCCGGCTCCCGCGGCCGCGACCGTGCGCCCGGCCGCAGCCATCACGTGACCACATCGACAGACGGATTGAGGGACAGCAAGGAGAGGCAGATGGCGACCGTCGACGCAGAACCTTATGGCTTCGAGTTCGAGCCCGCGACCACCGCACTGTTGATGATCGACTTCCAGCGCGACTTCGTGTACCCGGGCGGCTTCGGCGAGGCGCTCGGCAACGACACGACGCCGCTGCTGCAGGCCCTCCCCGCGGCGGAGCGGGTGCTGAAGGCGTGCCGCGACGCCGGCATCTTCGTGATCCACACCCGCGAGGGCCACCGGCCCGACCTCTCGGACCTGCCGCACTCCAAGAAGGTCCGGGGAAAGGGCAAGACCACGATCGGCGACGTCGGGCCGATGGGCCGGATCCTCGTCCGCGGCGAGCTGGGCCACGACATCGTCGAGGAGGTCTACCCGATCGAGGGCGAGCCGGTCGTCGACAAGCCGGGCAAGGGCGCCTTCTACGCGACGGACCTCGACACGATCCTGAAGATGAAGGGGATCAAGCAGCTCGTCGTCTGCGGCGTCACGACCGAGGTCTGCGTGCACACGAGCGTCCGCGAGGCGAACGACCGGGGCTACGACGCCCTCGTCCTGTCCGACGCGGTCGCCTCGTACTTCCCGGAGTTCCAGCGGGTCGCCCTCGAGATGATCAAGGCCCAGGGCGGGATCTTCGGCTGGGTCAGCGATTCGGAGCGGTTCCTGCGCGCGCTCGCCGAGGCCACGGGGCGGCCGCTCGCGGCGGCGGGAGCGGCCGTTGGCTGATTGAGGCGGTCCGTCGGGTCATCCGTCAGGAGAAGAGGAACGTCCATGCAGCAACAACGCAGCGCCAGCGAGGACACGCCGCGCTTCTGGGTGCCGGGCGACTGGAACGCGTTCTTCGGGCTCGGCACGAACGTCTTGTTGAACGTCCTGGTCCTGTCGAGCCTCGTCCTGTTCGTCATCAAGCTGCCGAACGACATCGTCTTCGGCCGGATCCTGCCGGCCCTCGGCATCGCCCTGCCGATCGGCAACCTCTACTACGCCTACCTCGCGTACCGGCTCGGGCGGAAGGAGAACCGGTACGACGTTGCGGCGATGCCGTACGGCCCGAGCGTCCCGCACTACTTCTTCGTGACCTTCGTGATCATGCTCCCGGTCGCCATCAAGACCGGCGACGTGATGAAGGCCTGGGAGGCCGGAATCGCCTGGGCCTTCTTCATCGGCCTCGTCGTCCTCGTCGGTGCGTTCATCGGCCCGACGATCCGGCGCTACACCCCGCGGGCCGCGATGCTGGGAACGCTGGCCGGCATCTCCGTCGCGTTCATCTCCATGGCCGCGGCGTTCGAGATGTGGAACGCCGCGTGGATCGCCCTCGCGACGTTCGCCATCGTCCTCCTGTCCTGGACCGCCGGCGTCCGGCTGCCGTTCGGGATCCCGGGCGGCCTCGCCGCGATCATCGTCGGCACGATCCTCGGCTGGGTCTCGTACTTCGTCTTCGGCTGGCAGGGCCTCGACCCGAAGGCGGTGGGTGACTCGTTCGCCCAGTTCGGGCTGCATCTGCCGCGGCCGGGCACCGAGGTCCTGAGCGGCCTCAGCGACGTCGCCCCGCTGCTGGCGACCGCGATCCCGCTCGGTGTCTACAACTTCACCGAGGGGATGAACAACGTCGAGAGCGCCTCGGCGGCCGGCGACAACTACAACCTCCGCTCGATCCTCCTCGCGGATGGCATCGGCGCGGTCATCGGGTCGTTCCTCGGCTCGCCCTTCCCGCCGGCCGTGTACATCGGCCACCCGGGCTGGAAGGCCGTCGGCGGGCGGATCGGCTACTCGCTTGCGACCGGCATCGTGATCTCGGTGATCTGCATCTTCGGCGTGACCGGGCTGTTCCTCGCGGTCATCCCGCGGGCGGCGCTGTTCCCGATCCTGCTGTTCATCGGCCTCGTGATCGGGTCGCAGGCGTTCCAGACCTCGAAGATGAAGTACGCCCCGGCGATCGTCCTCGCCCTCGTGCCGAACATCGCCCAGTGGGCCAACTCGCTCGTCGACAACGCGCTCGTCTCGGCTGGCACGAACGCCCAGAAGGTGGGCTTCGACGTCCTCGCCGGCAACGGCGTGCTCTACAGCGGGATGGCGATCCTCGGCTCCGGCGCGGTCCTGGCGGGCCTGATGCTCGGGGCAATCGCCGTCTTCGTCATCGACAAGGAGTACAGCCGGGCGATCGTGTACTCGCTGATCTCCGCTGTGCTCGCGTTCGTCGGCCTGATCCACAACCCGGCCGGCCTGATCTTCCAGTCCACCGGGAGCGGCTGGACGCTCGTCGCGCCCAATCAGGTCTGGATCGGCTATCTCCTCGGCGCGGTCGTGATCTGGACGGTCGCGTACCGCGAAGGCCACGCCACGGCCGCCGAGCTGAAGGAGGCGTTGACCACGCCGCCCGAAGCGGACGCGGCCGCCGCACCGGCCTGATCGACCCTCATCGCCGGGCGGCCGTTGCACGCCAACGCCGCCCGGCGCACGCCGCTCGGCGGCCCGCGGCCGCCCAGCAACCTTCGCTGGAGGCATCGTGGCATCCGACCTGCTCTTCGTGAACGGCACCCTGATGCGGGGGCTGAAGCTGCACGCGAACCTCGACGGCGCCGAGTTCCTCGAGGCGACCAGCACCGCGCCGATGTACCGGATCCACTCGATCGGTGACGTCCACCCGGGCATGTACCTCGTGCCGGCGGGCGGCGTCTCGGTCGCGGGCGAGCTGTACCGAGTCCCGGACGACGTCTGGCGGCGCGTCGAGGCGGGCGAGCCGCCCGGCCTCTACCGTGGCCCGGTGACGCTCGCCGACGGCCGGGCCGTGCCGGGGATCCTGTATCCGCGCGAGCTCGCCGAGGGCCACCATCTCGACATCAGCCACTTCGGCGGGTGGCGCGAGTACTGGGCGTCGCGGACCGCGACCGGCGCGGAGCGCTGAGCCGGAGTCCGCCCCCCACCCGAGGAGGAACCTCGTGCCGAACCTGGATACGGGCAACACGGGCTTCATGCTGCTGTGCACGAGCCTGGTCATGCTGATGACGCCGGGGCTGGCGTTCTTCTACGGCGGGCTCGTCGGCCGCCGGAACGTGCTCGGGATCATGATCCAGAGCTACGTCTCCATGGGCTGGACGACGGTCCTGTGGTTCGTGGTCGGCTACTCGCTGTGCTTCAGCGGCGGCAAGGGCGGCATCATCGGCAACCTCGACCTCGCGTTCCTGAACGGGGTCGACCTCACGACCGCGTCGCCCCTCAACAACACGATCCCGCTGATCGTCTTCATCGCCTACCAGATGATGTTCGCGATCATCACCCCGGCCCTGATCACGGGCGCCTTCACGAACCGGGTCACGTTCAAGGCCTACATGCTCTTCCTGACGGGCTGGCTGCTCCTCGTCTACTTCCCGTTCGTCCACATGATCTGGGGCGGCGGCTTCCTGGCGGAGCGCGGGGTGCTCGACTTTGCCGGCGGGATCGTCGTCCACGCGATCGCCGGCATGGCGGCGCTCGCCTCCGTGCTCTATGTCGGCCGGCGCCGGGTCGGCGACGGCGGCGCTCACAGCATCCCGCTCGTCGCGCTCGGCACCGGGCTGCTCTGGTTCGGCTGGTACGGCTTCAACGCCGGCAGCGAGTTCCGCGTGGACGCGACGACCGCGGTCGCGTTCCTCAATACGGACGTCGCCGCGTCCTTCGCCGCGATGGTCTGGCTCGCGATCGAGTGGCGAGTCACCGGCCGGCCGAAGTTCCTGGGCCTGCTGACCGGTGCGGTGGCGGGTCTTGCGACGATCACCCCGGCCGCCGGCTATGTCTCGCCGATCGCCGCCGTCGCGATCGGCAGCACAGCCGGGGCGGTCTGCTACGTCGCCGTCGCGCTGAAGAACCGGCTGCGGCTCGACGACGCCCTGGACGTCTGGGGCGTGCACGGCGTCGGCGGAACGCTCGGGATCGTGCTGCTCGGCGTCTTCGCGACGAAGGCCTTCAACCCGGCCGGCGCCGATGGTCTGCTCGCGGGCAACCCCGGGTTCTTCGTGGGCGAGGTCGGCGCGGTCGGCCTTGCGATCGTCTGGGCGC
>JBPYEM010000002.1:0-3367 GCA_051985205.1 Candidatus Limnocylindrales bacterium
AGCAGCACGGCTGCGTCGCGCACCGTCGACGCCAGCGGTCCGATCTGATCGAGCGACGAGGCGAACGCCACCAGGCCGTAGCGCGACACGCGGCCGTACGTCGGCTTGAGGCCGACGACGCCGCAGAAGGCGGCCGGCTGGCGGATCGAGCCGCCGGTGTCCGTCCCGAGCGATAACGGTGCGTGGTAGGCGGCGACCGCGACCGCGGAGCCGCCGCTGCTGCCGCCGGGGACGGTGTCGAGGTCCCACGGGTTTGACACCGGGCCATAGGCGCTGTGCTCGTTCGACGAGCCCATCGCGAACTCGTCCATGTTCGTCTTCCCCAGGATGACCGCGCCGACGGACCGCAACCGCTCCGTGATGTGGGCATCGAACGGCGAGATGTAGCCCTCGAGGATCCGCGAGCCGGCCGTGCACTGACCGCCCTTCACGGAGATGAGGTCCTTCAGCGCGACGGGCACGCCGAGCAGCGGGTGCGCGTCGTCCGGTCCGTCCCGCCGGAGGCGTTGATCGGCGTCGTCGGACTGGCGCATGCCGGCTTCGCGATCGATCGACAGCCAGGCATTCAGCGCGCGGTTGCCCGCTTCCGCGGCATCGAGGTGGGCCGTCGCGAGCTCCCGTGCCGAGAAGTCACCCGATCGCAGACCGCGCGCCATGTCGTTCGCGGTCAGACGGGTGAGGTCGGCCGTCATCGGGCTCGTCATCGCGCCGGGTGGCGAACCGTCATTCGCCACCGAGGATGGCCGGCACCACGATGTAGCCGCCGCTCGCCTCCGGCGCGTTGCCGAGGACTGCGTCCACCGGGAGCGACGGCGTCACGACGTCCTCGCGGAGGATGTTCTCGACCTCGATCACCTGCGCCGTCGGCGGAATGTCTTCCGTGGAGAGCTCGGCGAACTTCGCGTACTGATCGAGGATGTGGTTCAGCTGACCCTGGAGGAGAGTGATCTCCGCGTCGGACAGGCCGAGCCGGGCGAGGTGCGCGACGTGCTCGACGTCGCTCCGGGACAGGACGGGCATGGCGGCGATCATCGCATGACCACGGACGAGGCGCGGCCGTGGGTCAGTCGGCGATGGATCAGGATTCGCCGGCGAGGAGCCTGCGGAAGCCGTCGGCGTCGAGGACGGGTATCCCCAGCCCTTCCGCCTTGCTGAGCTTCGATCCGGCCCCCGGCCCGGCGACGACGAAGTCGGTCTTCTTCGACACGGAGCCGGCAGGCTTCCCGCCGGCATCGCGAACCGCCGCCTCGGCCTCCTCGCGGCTGAACCCCTCGATCGTGCCCGTGACCACGACCGTCTTTCCGGCGAGCGGACCCTCGGCAGCGGGCGCATCTCCAGTTCCCGCCGGACGTGGTGCCGGTAGCTCCGGGACGACGCCGGCATCGTCGAGATCCGTGAGGACGCCTTCGCCCGGTCCGCCGGGACCGAACCAGGCCGCGAGCGCCGCGGAAACCGTCGGCCCGACGCCCGGAACCTCGGCAAAGCGCTCCGGCGAGGTGGAGGCGATCTCCCGCAGCCGTTCGCCGGCCGCCGTCAGCCATCCGGATCCAGGCGGGCGGTCGACCTCGGCGACGAGCCACGGCGCCAGCTCGATGGCCGTCGTCCAGCCGACCTGGGGGATGCCGAGCGACGCGATCACCCGTTCGAGCGGCCGACGCCGGGCTTTCTGGATGTTCGCGTGGAGGTTCTCCGCGCTCTTGCGGGCGAACCGCTCGAGACCCACGAGGTCCTCGATCGAGAGCCGGAAGAAGTCGCCGCGGCGCGTCACGAGCCCGGTCTGCAGGAGCTGCTCGAGCGTCTTCCAGCCCGCTCCCTCGATGTCCATCCCACCGACGAAGTTGCCGAACTCCTGCGAGACGCGGGCCGGACAGGCGGCATTCGGGCAGTAGTGCCGGACGGCGCCCTCGTCACGAACGATCGGCGTTCCGCACACCGGGCACGTCGCCGGCATGTCCCACTCGCGCTCCGAGCCGGTTCGCTTCTCGGCGATCGGTCGAACGACCTCCGGGATCACGTCACCCGCCTTCTGCAGGACGACGTGGTCGCCGACGCGAACGTCCTTGCGGCGAACCTCGTCCAGGTTGTGGAGCGTCGCCCGGGCGACGGTCGAACCCGCCACCTTCGTCGGCGTGAGATGCGCGACGGGCGTCAACGTCCCGGTCCGGCCGACGTAGGCGACGATGTCCTCGACGACCGATTCGACCTGCTCCGGCGGGAACTTGTAGGCGATTGCCCAACGCGGCGCGTGCGACACGGCGCCGAGCCGGGCCTGCTGGTCGAACCGATCGACCTTGACGACGACGCCGTCGGTCTCGTACGGCAGGTGATGACGGTCGTCGCGCCACGTCTCGGTGAAGGCGATCACGGCTTCGATGTCGAGGCCGGACTGACGATGCGGGTTCACGGCGAACCCCAGCGACTCCAGCCGCGACAGCGCCTCCGATTGCCGGGTGATGCCACGCCCCGCCGAATCGACGGAGCCGTCCGCTACGGCCGCGGGGGCCGATGCGGCCGTCCCTGTTCCGGCAGCGGGCGTGGCGTCGTCCTCGATCAGCTGGTAGGTCCAGGTGCTCAGCTGCCGGCTGGCCGTCACGGCCGGATCCTTCTGCCGCAGCGACCCCGCGCCGGAGTTGCGCGGGTTGGCATACAGCGGGAGTCCGGCCTCCTCCCGCTCACCGTTGATCCGGGCGAACTCGGTCTTCGGCATGTAGACCTCGCCGCGGGCGTCGAGCGAGACGGGTTCCGCCAACCGGCCCGGGACCGTCGAGATGGTCCGGAGGTTCGCTGTCACGTCCTCGCCCGTCGTCCCATCGCCACGGGTCGCACCCTGGGCGAAGCGGCCGCGTTCGTAACGGAGGGTGATCGCCAGGCCGTCGATCTTCAGCTCGGCGACGTACGTCAGCTCCGCGGCCGGCTCCGGAGCGGGCGGCAGGCCAAGACCGCGCCGGACACGAGCGTCGAAGGCCCGCAGCTCGTCGTGGGTGAACGCATTCGACAGCGAGAGCATCGGGCGGCGGTGACGGACCTCGTCGAACGTGCCGGATGTCCGGCCACCCACTCGCTGCGTCGGCGAATCCGGGGTGATCAACGCCGGCCAGGCCGTCTCGAGCGCGACGAGCCGTCGGAAGAGCTGATCCCACTCGGCGTCCGTCAGGGTCGGGGCGTCCGCCTCGTAGTACGCACGATTGGCCTCGATGATCCGTTCCGCGAGCTCCCCGTGCCGCCGGACGGCCGCCGCTTCGTCCAGGCCGGCTGCCTCTTCGACGAGCGCCGCGTCCACGGGCAGGCTCGCGTCGTCGAGCGGGGGCGTCTGCAGATCGGTCATCGTGCACAGGATACGAAGTCGGGTCGGCGGGAAGCCCCGGCC
>JBPYEM010000003.1:0-4912 GCA_051985205.1 Candidatus Limnocylindrales bacterium
CCGCTAGGCCGGAGTCGTCACCCAGTTCGGCAGTTCGCGGGCGAGCGTTGCGAGCGGCAGGGAGCCATGGCCAAGGACCTGGTCGTGGAACTCGCGGAGGTCGAACCGCGAGCCGTCCCGCTCGGTCAGCTGGCCCCGCAACCGCTCGATCTCCCGGCAGCCGATCATGTACGTGAGGGCCTGCCCCGGCCAGACGATGTAGCGGTCCGTCTCGATCGTCGCGTCGGTCTCGGACAGACCCGTCTCGAGCAGGAAGTCGATCGATTGCTGGCGCGTCCAGCGGAGGGCGTGGAGGCCGGTGTCGACGACGAGCCGGGCTGCCCGCCAGGCCACGGCGTCCAGCATCCCGAACCGCTCGGCATCGTCCCGGAAGAGCCCCATCTCGTCGGCGAGCTTCTCGCTGTAGAGCCCCCAGCCCTCGACGTACGCGCCCCCGACGATCCGGGCGCCCAGCCGGCGGAACGTCGACAGGTCCGGGTTCTCCTGCTCGAGCGCGATCTGGAAATGGTGGCCCGGCACCGCCTCGTGGTAGGTCGTCGTCGCGAGCTTCGTGTACTTCCGATTCGGCAGGTCATAGCCGTTCGCGTAGTAGATCCCCGGCCGCGACCCGTCCGGCGACGGCGGGAAGTAATAGGCGAACGGCGCGTCCTTCTCCTTGAACTCCTCGACGGCCATCACCTCGACCCCGGCGCGCGGCAGCCGGCCGAAGAAGCGCGGCGCGACGACCATCGCGCGGTCGATGTCCTCACGGGCCCGGGCGAGCAGCTCGTCCTTGGTCGTCGGCGTGTTCGCCGGATCGTCCAGGAGCCGCTGGCGGTACTCGTGCGGCGATGCCGCGCCGGCAGCGGATGCGATCGCGCGGCGCCCCTCGTCGACGATGGCCAGCTCGTCCCGGCCGATCTGGTGGACGACCTCGGGATCGAGCTCGAGCGTCGTCCAGGAGCGGATCTGGGTGCGATACAGGGCCTCGCCGTCGCGGGCCGACCAGAGCCCCGGCTGCTCCCGCGTCGCCGCGAGGTACTCGCCGCTCAACATCGCGAGGAATGCGCGATCCGCCGGGTAGATGACCGACTCGGTCACCTTGCGGACCTTCTCCCGGTCGGCTTCGTTGGCGACCTTCGCGAGCGAAGGCACGATCGCTCCTTCGATCGGGATCGCGAGCAGCCGCTCGAGCTGGGCGATGGTCCGTTCGGCGACGATGCGCGGCGCCGTGAGGCCCGTCGCGAGGCCCTCGCGCAGGATGTCCGTGTTGGCCGCCATGAAGTCTCGATATGACTCGAGACGGGCCAGGAACTTGTCGAGGCGCTCCGGGGTGTCCGCGGTCTGGAACTGGCAGATCTGGGGGAGCAGCGTCTGCGGTCCGCCGATCTGATCGACGACCCGGAGCCGGTGGACGCCCTGGTCGTCCTCCTCGATCCCCTGCTCCGCGATCACGATGAGCATGTCACGGGTGATCCGCTCCTCGACGGAGAGGCCCTCGGGCGGGATCGCCTCCGCCGCCGCGTTCGTCTCCTCCATGAGCCGGCGGGCCTTCGCCCGACCCGCCGGGCTGGGGTCCTCGAGCCGGTCGTCGTAGCGCACGTCGCCATAGACGGTGGCCGTCGTGGGGTTGAGCTCGAGGACCGCTTCCCAGAACCGGTCCGCCAGCGCGTCGACGGCGGACACGGGGTGGTCGGACAGGGTCACGGGCGGATCTCCGAGTCAGTGGGCCTGGGTCGTGGGACGCGCCTCCGTCGACCCGTGAGGGACGTGCCCGTCAGGGTACCGCGCGCGGCGTCGACGGGTCCGCGCCCTAGCCTCCGAACAGGCCCAGCTGCTCCCCGCTGCGTTCCACGACGGGGTCGAGGCCGAGATACGGCTCGATGGCGTCGAGGCTGATCTCGTCGCGGCCGAGGAACGACCGAAGGTGGTTCCACTTCAGGACGTGCCAGTTGTCCCGCTCGAACGCGTCGCGCAGCAGCGGTGAGCGTTCGAGCTTGTGCCGGACGAGCTCCGTCCGCTCCGGCGGGATGACGAGGAACCGGACCGTCCCGTCCTCCTGGGGAATGCGGGCATGGCGGCGGAGGACCGGCTCGCCGAGCATCGCCGTCCATTCGACCTCGAAGAAGAACGACAGCCGGCCCCGGACGTACCAGACGCAGTCGACTTCGACCGCGTCCTCGCCGGCGCGGCTCAGGTGCGAGAGCGGGATGCGGTGCTCGCGCTCCTCGAGGTAGTCGCCGAGATGGATGCTGCCGATCCGCCGAGACTGCTCCCGCCGCCCGATCCAGACGTTCAGGCCGATCCGGTGGCCGCCGTCGGCGAGCAGGGCGATCAGCTCCGTGTGCTCCTTCGCGCGGTGCAGGAGATCGTCGCCCGTGACCACCCGATCCGCGGTGCTGGCGCGACTGCGATAGCTCTGCAGACACGCCCGGACGAGGGCCTCGTCGGGCAGGTCGTTGGAGCTGAAGATCGACGCGACGCGCTGAAGGAACGCCGCCTCGGAGAGCGGGCCCGCCGTCGACAGCAGGCTGTAGACGGCCCACTCCACCCGGTCGGCGAGGGGCACGGCCGCGGCCTCCCGATCGCGGCGATCCGCGAGCCACCACCGGCCCGGAGCGACCTCCTCCAGCCGGTTCCGGCCGGTCTGGGCGAGGCCCTCGCCGACGAGCGCGAGGATGGCCTCCACCGGATCCGCCGGGGCATCCGCGAAGCGGACCGCGCGACGGGTTCCGACGCCCACGCCGCCCCCGGACGGTGCGGGCAGCCACGACGGCTCGTCGTCGCCGGACTCCGCCTCGAGTGGCCCCTCCCGCGACGGCGGTCGCTCCGGCGGCAGGTCCGGCTCGGGCAGCCTGGGCGCCGCGTCGCCCGGTTGGGCGGGCTCGATCGCCAGGCCGCGGTCCGCCACGAGCCGGCGGAGCTGGCCAGCCCGATCGAGGCCGACGAGGACGTCGCCGAGCAGCCGATCTGTGCTGGCCGGTTCGCCCCGCGCCTTGAGCGACTCGACCGCGACGTCGGCGACGGTCCGAGCCACGTCCGCCGACGAGAACGGTCGGCGATCGATGCGCTCGGCGGCCGAGAAGAGCCCGACGCCCGGGACGAGGTCCGGATCGCCGGCGCCGCCCGGCGTGGGGTCGAGGGCGACGTTCGCCCGCGTTCTCGGCGCCGGCGGCGGCGCGGCCCCGGGCGGCAGGAGCTCGACCGATCCGAGGGCCTCGTCGTCGCTGTCACCGAGCCGCGCGTTCAGCAGGCGGAAGCCGGCCTCGACACCGCCGAGCGCCGCGGAGACGAGGGCCTCCGCACCCGCATCGATGACGAAGACGACGCGGCCGTCACGAGCGATGGACGGCTCGACGGACGCCAGGGAGCGGGCCAGAGCCGCCGCTTGCCAGCCCCAGGGAGCGCGGATTGCGGGCCCGGACAGGGCGGCCAGCGGAAGGTTCGACGCGGCTTCGGAGCCGAGCGTCCAGGCCGTGGCCCAGTACGTCATCGACAGCCGCTCCTGGTTCGGGCGGACCGGTGGCTGGCCAACGACGAGCCGGACGCGACGGCGGAGCGTCGGCGAGCCGTCCCACCCCCGGGCGGTCCTCGCCTCGGCGCCGATCGCTCGCGTCGTCGACGGTCCGGCGACCGCGAGCACCGCCGTTGCACTGCCCTCGTCGAGCGCCTGGAGGTCCGAACCGAGCCGCGCCTGGACGGCGCCGCCCGGGCCGCTCTCCAGGCGCTGGATGAAGCCGCGGACCGTCCGGATCCCGTCCTCGAACGCAAGCCACGGGTTCCGCTCCCGCCACGGCCCGGCCGCCGGCGGCCGCACGTGGCCGGCCTGGATCCGGAGCGAGCCGATGCGGTGCGGATGGCCGTTGAGCCGGCTCGCCGGCAGCAGGGCGTGGAGGAACGCCCGGCGGAGCGCCGCCTCGACCGGGGCGGCGCGGAGGTCCGATTCGATCCGATCGAGGATCGCCTCGAGACCGGCGAGCTGCCGCGGCGTGTGGAGATCGAGGAGGCCGTCGACGAGGCCGACGCCGCTCTCGACGACCGGGAAGCGATCACGAAGCCTCGTCCGGATCGCCCGGAAGTCGTCCGGGGTCGTCGTCGCCCGCTCGATGTCGGCGGCATCGAGCTCCGCGGTCCGTTGCTGACCACCGCGCTGACCGCGACACACCGGGCAGGCATACGTCTTCCGCGGCGCGATCCGCTCGTCCGACACGATCGCCGACGGGTCGCTGCCCGGCGCGTCCTGGTCCGGCCAGACGATCTCGTCGAGGACGAGCGAGCGCCCGCACGTGGCGCAGCGCGTCGTGTACAGCTCGCCGACCGCGACCTTGAGGCTGGTCTGGCCGCGCGGTGAGGCGCCCATCGCCTGGAACGCCGCGTCGAGATGGCGGAGGTCCGGTGGACGGAGGACGAGCTCCGCGAGCAACCGGGTCAGGGGCGTGGTCTCGAGGCTCACCGCGCGGCGCTGGCGGTCGACGGCGGCGCGGGCGATCCAACCACCGCGACCGGCGAGATCGAGGATCGCGTCGCCGGGCTTGGCGTCCGCCTCGATGCGAGCCGCGATCAGCGCCGGCGGTGGTGGCGGAGCCAGCCGATCGAAGAACGGCAGCGTGAAGCCGGGCTCAGCGCTGACCAGGGGTGCGTGACGGGCCATCCGGGACAGCCTACGAGACTGCGTTCGTCGCGGCTGGGCGCCGAGGACAAGGCGCCGACGAGGCCCGCCAGCGAACGCACCTCAGCGAGCGTGAGCGCGGACCGCGGACGGCAGGGCCGCCCTCGGCGTTCGGACGCCTCAGCGGCGGGTTAGGACTCGTCGGTCTCGTCGAGCTCTTCCTCGAAGGCCTCGTCCGTCGTCGATTCCGGTGGCAGGACGCGATCGAGGTCCTCGATCTCCTCGTCCTCCTCGTCGTCCTCGAGCTCGTCCTCGAGCTCCATC
>JBPYEM010000004.1:0-3263 GCA_051985205.1 Candidatus Limnocylindrales bacterium
ATCCGCTTCCGGCATCCGCGGCGCAGCCCGACATCTACGTGATCCTCCTGGACGGCTATGCCCGGCGGGACGCGCTCGACCAGGTCTTCGGTCTCGACGACCAGCCGTTCCTCGATGGGCTCGAGCAGCGTGGGTTGACGGTGTCCACGAAGGCGCGCACGAACTACGCTTTCACCGTCCAGGTCCTCATGTCCATGTTCCACGTCGCCCTGCTGAGCGACATCCCGCAGCTCCAGGCGCTCCTGGCCGGCACGGCGACGGGGACGGAGATCGGCGTGACGCATGCCGTCGTGCAGCAGAACCCGGTCTTCGACGAGCTGCATCGCGAGGGGTACGAGATCGACGGGATCAGCTCCGGGTTCGCCCAGATCAGCCTCCGCGAGGCGGATCAGTTCATCGACAGCGGCCAGATCAACGAGTTCGAGGTCGCGATGCTTCGCCGGACCGTCCTCGGCGATGCGCTGAACGTCGCCCTGCCGGACTTCGTGGCCTCGCAGCAGCGCGAACGGATCCTCGCGACCTTCCAGACCCTGGGCTCGCTCGCCGCGGAGCGGCCCGGCCATCCGCGCTTCGTCTTCGCCCATGTTCCCAGCCCCCACCCGCCGTGGGTCTTCAACGCGGATGGCTCGGCGCGCTCGTCGCCGGACATCCACACGATCTACGAGGAATCGCCGGACACGACCGGCCTCACCCAAGGCCAGCTGCAGGCGGCGTACAAGGGCTCCGTGCAGGCGCTCTGGGCCCCGGCGCTCGCGGCGATCGACGCCATTGACAGGGCATCCGCGACGCCCGCGGTGATCGTCGTGTTCGGCGACCATGGCTCCTGGATCGGAGCGATGCCCGGGGACGATCGGCTCAGGTTCCTCCCGTTGTTGGCCGCCCGAGCCCCCGGCCGGGCGGATCCGCTCGCGGACGACGAGGCCCTGATCAACGTCTTTCCTGACCTCCTCGACCCGCTGCTCGGGAGCTCGCTCCCGCGCGTCGACCCGGCGCCGTCGTTCATGTTCGGGACACGCGACCAGTGGCAGCTCCACCCGATCGCCGACCCGAACGGTGGCATCACGGGCGCGGTCGGCGCCATCTCCGCGCCCTAGACTGCGGCCGATGATCGCCGACTCGCTCACGATCGTCCTCCCGGCCTACAACGAGGCCGGGCGGATCGAGCCGGCGCTGGACGAGCTCTTCGGCTATCTCCGGCGACGTGGGACGTCCGCGCGCGATGGGGCGCCGGGCGCCGCCGGGCTGCCGGGCCGGATCGAGATCCTCGTCGTGGACGATGGCAGCACGGATCGAACGGCTGACCTCGTGCGCGCCCGACCCGAAACGACGACGCCGGTCGCCGGTGCCTCCCTATCGGTCATCTCCGTTCCACATGGAGGAAAGGGGGCTGCGGTCCGGGCCGGGATGCTCCAGGCCCGGGGGGACGCGATCGTCTTCGCCGACGCCGACATGGCGACGCCGCCGGACATGCTCGTCCCGCTCGTGGATGCTCTCGACCGGGCCGACGTTGCGCTCGGCAGCCGGATCCAGCCGGACGGCTCGGACATGCGGAAGAGCCAGCCGCGCTATCGGCGGCTCCTGGGCAAGGCGTTCCACCTGCTGGCGTCCGCCTGGGTCGTGGGCCCGGTGCAGGACACGCAGTGCGGGTTCAAGGCGTTCCGACGTACGGCCGCCCACGACCTGTTCGCCCGGCAGCGGATCACGAGCATCGTCTTCGACGTGGAGCTGATCTACCTCGCCCGGCGGCGAGGCTACGCGATGGACGTCGTTCCGATCACCTGGGCGGACAGGCGCGGCTCGCGGATGCGGGCCGGCCCCGGCCTCGCGGCGCGCGTCGCATGGGATCTCTTCCGCATTCCGTTGATCCACCGCCGACTCGGTCGGGCGACCGCAGCACCGGTCGAGAGCCGGCAGAAGAGCTGACGCAGGTGCCGAATCGGGGGTTCGCGCTCACGACCGGGAACGTGGCGGGCCGCCGATGGGAGGACCGGGCACTGGAGCGCCTCGCGGCGGCACTCGGGCCGATGCGACTGCGAGCGGTTCGCCAGGCGCTGATCGTCGTCGGCTTGCTGGCGCTGCCGTACATCGTCTTCATCAATCGCGACACGTCGCTGTTCGGGTTCGACGCCCACGCCTACTGGAACGTCGACCTCTCGAACCTCTACGGCGCGTCGACGGCGAACACCTCGGACCTCGACGCCTTCCGCTACACGCCGGCCGCCGGCCAGCTGTTCAGCGTCTTCCACGTCCTGCCGTGGGAGGTCTTCTTCGCCATCTGGTTCGCGGCGATGATCGCCGCGCTCATCTGGCTCACCGGCCGGACGTGGCTCGTCCTCCTCGCCTTCCCCCCGATCCCGCTCGAGCTCTTCCACGGCAACATCCACCTCTTCATGGCGGTGGCGATCGTCGTCTGCTTCCGCTGGCCGGCGGCCTGGGCGTTCGTCGCCCTGACGAAGGTCTCGCCCGCGGTCGGCGCGCTGTGGTTCGCGTTCCGCGGCGAGTGGCGGAAGCTCGCGATCGCGGCCGGGACCTCGCTCGCGATCGCGGCCGTCAGCTTCGTCATCGCGCCCGACCTGTGGCGGCAATACCTCGCGACGATGATCGACAACCTCGGCTACGACCCCGGCCACCCGTATCCAGTGCCGATCCCGCTCCCGATCCGCCTCGTCGCGGCGGCGGCGATCGTCTGGTGGGGCGCCCGCAGGGATCGGCGCTGGACCGTGCCGGTCGCGGCGACCCTCAGCCTGCCGATCATCTGGTTCCACGGGCTCGCGCTCCTCGTGGCGGTGATCCCGTTGTGGCGCGAGGATCGGGCCGCGTCGCTCCGGACGCTCAGCGCAACGGGTCAGGGAGCGACGGCGCCTGAGCCCCCGGCGACCTCGGCGATCCGCGCCGACCTCGCCACCTGATCGCGACGCCAGATCCGGGCGACGGCCTCGTCGATCGGCAGCAGCCACGGCGTCAGTGCCGCTGCAGCGAGCCCGAGATGCCCGAGGTAGAGCGCCGGTGAGGCAATCGTCACGGCGACGACGGCGATGGAGAACGTCCAGCGCTCGTCCCGCGTGGCGGCGACCGCGATCACGGCGAGGACGGCCGCGGCCAGGACGACCGCCGACGAGACGCCAAGGAGAGCGGCGAGCGAGCCTGGCGCCGGCGCCGACTGCGGGACGGCTCGCAGCCAGTCCCCGAATGCGGCGGGACCGGCGCCCAGCAGCGATGCCACACCGATCGCGAGGCTCGCGACGCCGGTCGCGACCACTGCC
>JBPYEM010000005.1:0-4589 GCA_051985205.1 Candidatus Limnocylindrales bacterium
CCTCAGGCGTGCTTGATGGTGATCCGCTCGATGATGTTCGCGACATCCTCGGCCTTGTCGATCGTCTCCTCGAGGATCCCGTAGATGTCCTTCCAGCGGACGAGGTTGATCGGGTCCTTCTCGTCGACGAACAGGCTCGCGATTGCCTCCCGGACGATGCGATCGCCCTCGTTCTCCAGCCGATGGACCTCGATCCAGTACCGATCCAGGCCCTCGAACCCCTGGAGATGGGTCAGCGCATCGTGGAGCAGCTCCGACTGCTTGACGATGATCGCTGCCTGCTCCACCGCGGTTCCGGTCGGCGCCTCGATCCGGTACAGGACGAACGTGTCGGCCGCCTCCTCGATGAAGTCGAGGACGTCGTCGAGGGCGCTGATCAGGGCATAGATGTCCTCGCGGTCGAACGGCGTGACGAACGTCGACTCGAGACGGTGACCGATCTCGTGGCTGATCTCGTCACCGCGGTGCTCGCTGGCCCGGATCTCCGCTGCCCGGGCTTCGGGCTGGTCATACGTCCGCAGCATCCCCTCGAGGAGACGCGCCGCACCGAGGACGTTCGCGGCGTCCTCCACGAAGAGGTCGAAGAAGCGCTCGTCGCGCGGGATCAACCGGAGACGCAAGGGTGGTCCTCCGTGGGCCCGGCGCGACCGGGGAAGGGAACGCACGGGCGGTGCTCGGTCGGGCTCGGATGCCGGCGAGCGGTGGGGACGCCGCGCGCCCGGCGCCGACAGGGTACCCCGGGCACCGGCCCTGTGCGATGCTCGGGCCGATGGATTGGATCGTCATCGCCTTCGTTGCGGTGCTCGCAGTCACCCTCGCGATCGCGATCGCGTTCGCGCTCGACCGGGAGCGGGCGCTCGATGCGGCCCGAACGGCGGCCGACCGCGGCGAGCGGCAGGGTGGCGATCCGCCGGCCGACCTGCCAACACGGATCCGGCGCCTCCGCGACCGGCTCGATGCGTCGGAGTTCGAGCTCGACCAGCAGGTCCGCAACGCGTCGTACCTCGCCGATCTCATGGGCGTCGGGATCGTCCGTCTCGACGATGCGGGCACGGTCGAGCTCGCGAATGCCGCGGCCCATATCCTGCTCCGCCGTCCGCCCGGCTCGCTCCGCGGCCGGACCGCCCTCGAGACGTTCGTGGACGCCCGGGTCGAGGACCTGATCGCGGCTGCCCGGGCGACGGGCGGCTCCTCGGGGGAGTTCCGGCTGAGCGGCCCGGACGGACCGACGCTGATCGTCCGTGCCCGTCGCTCGCCGATCCGCGGCGTCTGGGTCGTGCTCGAGGATGTCTCCGAGCTGCGGCGGCTCCAGCAGATCCGGACGGAGTTCGTCGACAACCTGTCGCACGAGCTCCGGACGCCGCTCTCGACGGTCTCCCTGCTCGCCGAGACCCTGGCACGCGACGCCGAGGCGGCCGGTGACGGCGTGCCGCCGAAGATGCGCGACCGCATCGGCAAGATCGAGGTCGAGACGGGCCATCTCGTCCAGATGGTCAACGAGCTGCTGGACCTGGCCCGGATCGAGGGCGGCGGCCCGCTCGTGCTCCTCGACGACGTGGACCTCGGCCGGGTCGCGGCGGAGGCCGCCGATCGGCTGCGGCTCTTCGCCGAGCGCCAGGGGCTGCGGATCGTCGTCGACGTGCCGCCGCGCGTTCCGCCCGTGCGCGGCGACGAAGCTCGCCTCGGCCAGGTCGTCGTGAATCTTCTCCACAACGCGCTGAAGTTCGGCCGGCCGGAAGACGAGCTGGGCCGCCTGGATGGGGAGGACCGCGCGCCGGCGGAGGGTGACGAGGTCGTCGTCGCGGTCGAGGCCGGTCGGGAGGAGGTGAGCCTGTCGGTCCGCGACCACGGGGTCGGGATCTCGAAGGCGGACCAGGTGCGGATCTTCGAGCGCTTCTACAAGGTCGACCGCGTCCGCGTCCGTGGCGGCGGGACGGGTCTCGGGCTGGCGATCGCGCGGCACGTCGTGGAGCAGCACGGCGGGCGGATCCGCGTCGATTCGGAGGAGGGCCGCGGATCGACCTTCACGGTGACGCTGCCCGTCGCGGTGCCGGCCCGGCGGATCCCGTGAGCGGGCGGCAGCCGGCCGGCGTGGGCGCGCGGCCGGCCGTCGTCGGCGCGCGGCCGGCCGTCGTCGGCGCGCGGCGGATCCGGCCACCCGGCACACTTCGGGCGTGACCTCGTTGCGAATCGCCACCCTGAACATCCGGAACCTCGCCGATCGATGGGACGAGCGCCTGCCGCTCCTCGTCGCCGACATGGCCGCCCTCCAGCCCGACCTGCTCGGGCTCCAGGAGGTCGTCTACCCGCTCCAGCAGGACCGGCTCATCGGCGCTGCCGGGCAGCGGCGGTACGAGGCGTTCCGGGCCTGGGCCGGTCGACCCGAGTACGGGAATGCGCTGCTCGTGGCGGAGGAGCTCGGCTTCGGCGACGTCGATCGGCTGGACCTCGGCCTGAACCGATCCGCCCTTCGTGGTGTCGTCCGGGCCGGGGATCGCACGCTCCTGATGGTCGTGACCCATCTCCACCACCTCACCGAGGACGAGACCGAGCGCGACGACCAGGTGCGCATGCTCCTGGAGTGGGTCGCCGCCGCGCCGACCACGAACGGCCAGATCGTCGTCGGCGACTTCAACGCGGAGCCGGACGAGCCGGCGTCGGAACGGATGCGGACGGCGGGCTTCCGGTCAGCCTACGCGGACGCGAATGGCGCGGATGCCGACGTGACGTGGCCGTCCGGTCTCCAGGCGCCGGCGATGGATACGGACGGCCCGCCCGGCTGCCTCGATTACATCTGGCTTCGGGGCGGCATCCGCGTGAATGGCGCGCGGTTGAGCTTCGACCGACCGGCGGTCGGTGATCCGACGCTCTATCCGAGCGACCACCTCGGGTTGGTCGCCGACATCGATCTCGACGACGGTCCATCTGCAACGGGGGAGGGCTGAGCCCGCGGCGGTGGCCACCCTTCGGCTCGCGCATCGCGGCGACTGGCGCCGCGCCCCGGAGAACACGATCGCCGCGTTCCTCGCCGCGCTCGAGGTGCCCGGCTGCGACGGCCTGGAGTTCGACGTCCGGTCCTCGCGCGACGGGGTCGCCGTCTGCTACCACGACGAGACCCTGGAGCGAGTCCACGGCATCCGTCGCCGCGTCGGCGACCTGACGGCCGACGAGCTGGAGACGATCGGCGTGCCGACGCTCGAGGCGGCCCTGGCCGCGATCCCCCGCCGGGCGTTCCTCGACGTGGAGCTGAAAGGCGACCCGGGACGCGCCGCGTTCGAGGCGCTCGTCGCCGGCCGCGGGCCGGGTCTCGAGCGAGGGGTCGTGTCGTCGTTCGACGAGGGCGCGCTGCGGCGGGTCGGCGGCTGGGCACCGACGTGGCCGCGCTGGCTCAACGTCGTCGACGCCGAACCTGCCACGATCGAGCGCGCCATCGAGCTGGAGTGCCGGGGGATCTCCGTCGAGTGGCACGCGCTGGATCGCGCGGCGATGGCTCGAGCGCGCGAGGCAGGTCTCGAGGTCGCCGCGTGGACGGTTCGGCGCCGCCCGACGTTCGCGCGGCTCGCGCGGCTCGGGGTCAGCGCCGTGTGCGTCGAGGCGGCCGCCCTCGACGGCTGACGCCGGCGACCGCGGACGCCAACGGCGCCGGATGCTGTCGGCAGCCGGTCCGCCGGATGCGACCTCGCGCCGATGCCCTCGGCGCGCGGGCCTATCCTCCGGCGATGAGCGTCCCGGAGCACGCCGATCTCGTCGTCGTTGGCGCGGGCACCGTCGGTGGCTGGGCGGCGACGTTCGCCGCGCGCGACGGCCTCGGTCGCGTCGTCGTGCTCGAGCGAGGCCTTGTCGGTCAGGGTGCGAGCAGTCGCGCCGCCGGGATCGTCCGGGCCCAGGGCGGAACCCCGACGACGGTCGCGCTCGGGCGGTGGTCGATCGACTTCTACCGGAGCCAGGCCGCCACGTTCGGCACGGACAGCGGCTTCCGCGAGCTCGGCTACCTGATCCTCGCCGTCACCGAGGACGACGAGCGCGAGGGCCACGCCCGCGTTGCCATGCAGCAAGCGAACGGCCTCCCGGTCCGGTGGCTCACCGCCGACGACGCGATCCGGGTCAGCCCGACCCTCGCGGCGACCGGTCACCGGGGCGGCAGCTTCCTCGCGACCGACGGCCACATCGACCCGCCCCGGAACGTTCGCGCGTACTCACTGGCGATGGCGGCGGCGGGCGTCGAGCTTCGGGAGCGGACGGCGTTCACGGGCCTCCGGCTCGCCGACGACGGATCGGGCGGATCGGTCGTGGTCGGGGTCGAGACGTCCGACGGCCCGATCCACACGAGCCGCGTCCTGCTGACCGGCGGTCCGAGCCTGCGGGAGGTCGGCCGGCTCGCGGGACTGCGGATCCCGGCTGGGGCCGTCCGCCACACCGTCGCCGTGCTCGAGCCGCACGACGCGTTCGCCGCGCCGCAGCCGATGGTCTTCGACATCGGCGCGGGCCTGTACTGGCGGCTCGAGGAAAGCGGGCTGCTCTTCGGCTGGAGCGACCCGAACGACCGGCCGGGCGAGGCGCGCAGCATCGACTGGGCGATGTACGCGGCG
>JBPYEM010000006.1:0-2000 GCA_051985205.1 Candidatus Limnocylindrales bacterium
CGGCGGCGGCCGCGGCGAGGGCATCGGCGAAGGCCGCGCCGTTGGCGATGTAGGCGACGGGGACCCCCGGCGCGAAGGTCCGGGCGCTGACGATCGCGGCGGTCGTGTAGCGGTCGACGCCGGCGTACCGGAACGTGTGCGTCCCGAGCTTGAGCTGGATCATGTCCCACAGCTCGCCCCGCGTCCCGTCGTAGCCGAGCGCCCAGATCCCCGCGCCGCGCAGCCCGTAGCGATTGACCAGGTCGTACTTCAGACCGAGCGCGGCCGCGTCATCGATGTAGAGCTCGCGCCACGGGTTCTGGCAGCCGTAGGTCGTCGTGCACGTCTGGCGGCGGTAGGTCGTCCACGCGACTCGCTCCACGGGATCCCAGAGGCGCCCGTACTGGGCGAGGAAATCGGCGGCCGTGTCGTAGTAGACCGTGACCGAGGCGCCGAACTCCGTCCCGCTGATGTTCGAGGCGTCCACCGTGTTCGTGGCGGTCGACCACGCCCGGCCGTAGTACGGCACCCCGAGGATCACCTTGGATGCGGGGACACGGGCGGTGTATGCCGCGACCGTGTCGGTGATGTCGTAGCCGTTCCGGCTGAGGGGAGCGATCGAACCGACCGGGCTCGACGCGGCCGACCGGTAGTCGTAGCCCATGACGAAGATCGCGTCGGCGGCGCCGGTCGCGGTCGCGGCCTCGATCGGGTAGTTCCCGATCGAGCCGAGCGTGTCGAACGTCAGCTGGTACCCGGCATGGATCCGGCTGAGCTCCGTCCGGATCCCTCGGATGAGCGCGACGAACGCAGACTCGTAGCCCGACGCGAGCGGCTCGAAGTCCAGGTTGACGCCGTCGGCGCCGCGGCTGGCGACCGCCGCCGCAATCTGACGGGCGAGGTTCGTCCGGGCGGTCGCGGAGCCGAGCAGCGCCGCCTGGCGTGCGAGACCGGTCGACGACCAGCCGAAGCTCTGGACCGTCATGACGACGCGGGTGTGGTTCTGGTGGGCGGCATTGATGACGTTCGTGACGTTCGCCGACGTCCAGCCGCTCCAGCCCACCGTCAGGGTGCCGTCCGGGTTGGTCTTCTGGAGGTTGCCGCTCGCATCGGCCCCGATGCCGAAGTAGGCGATCGTCGAGACCTTCGTGTAGTCGATCCGGAGGCTGGTCGAGCCCAGCTCCCAATACGGCAGGAAGCCGAAGACCTCGCGGGACAGCGTGGTCCCGATCGCTGCGTCGGTCGTCGTCTCGGTCGGCGCCCCCGGCGCGGACCAGCTGCTGAGGATGACGTCGCCGTCGGAGGCCTTCGTCGTCGGCTGGTCGACCGATGCGGCGGGCACGGCCTCGCGGCCCTCGTTGCCGGGATCGCCGGTCCCCTCCCGGCGCAAGGCTCCGCCGTCGAGGCGGCCGGCCGGGAGCTCGACGGGCGCGCCGCCGTCCACGGACCATGCGTCCGATTCGCTCGGACGGAACGGGACCGCGACGCGAGCGCCGGGCGCGAGCTCGAGGTGGTCGTTGGCGTGCGCCATCGCCTCCTCGTACTGAATCGACGGGATCACGTCCGTCGCGTCATCCGGCGACGCTGCGGTGACGCGTGCGTCCGGCGGTCGCGGCGGCACGGCGATGGCGAGCGCGGGAAGGGCCGCCATGGACCAGCCGCTGATCGCGATTGCCAGCAGGGTCCGGGCGGGACGGCGACGGAACCGCGCGGACCGGTCGCCCGCCGGGGCCAGACGTGCCGGGTTGGCGCGGCGTGGCTCGCGGCGGCGCGATTCCGATGGCGGGGACGGCGGAAGGCCGTGGCGATGGATCATCAGGCCCCTCCGACTCGTCGTGCGCCGGTCCCGCGACCTCCCCGCGAGTCCCTTGCGGCCGTCCTTCGGCCCGCCGGCGCACGCCGACCCTAGGCGTCATCATGCGCCTCGGCCAGCGGGCCGAACGTCCTGTTCCGGGGCAGTACGGTGGGGTCTGGTCCGGTTGGTCCGTCCGGTCCTGATGCGTCGGGTCAGATCGCCCGGT
>JBPYEM010000007.1:0-5620 GCA_051985205.1 Candidatus Limnocylindrales bacterium
GATAGACGAGCCGCTCGAACCGCGGCAGCGCCTCGAGCGGTCGCGTCTCCTCGGCGATCCACGCCGGGAAGCCACCGGCCAGCTTGATCGCGTCGATCCCGAGCGAGCCGAGGCGCTCGACGAGGGCATCGACGTCTGCCGAGCCGTCGCCGACGAGCACGACGGCGGAGGCCGCGTCGAGGCCGTTCCGGGCCACGAGCGTTCGAAGCTCGTCATCGCCCAGACGCGGCAGCCACTCCACCGGGATCACGACCGCGCCCGGGAGGTGACCGCCGCGGGCGGCGCCGAAGCGCCAGCCGTTGTAGGCGGCGAGAGGTCGCGTGTCGACGATGACGAGTGACGGGTCGCCGAGGCGGGCGGCGAGGTCCTCCGCGGTGATGGATCCGGTGGCTGCAGTGACGGTCATGGGAACGCTCCTCAAGGTGTCTGCGTGGTCGACGGCAAACAAAAGACCCCTGCCAGGCAGGGGTCCGGGAGCGTTCGCGTCAACGACTCGTCTGACGCGCTACACCACCCGCCCCGCCCGGCAAGGGCTGGGACAGTGCATGTCGTGGTGGCGCATCGTGGCAATCACTGGTCGCGCAGTGTGCCAGTCCCGCCGGCCGGGCGCAAGGGCCGGGTCCGTGTCCTCAGCTGCCGGCTGGTCCTCCGACCGCAAGATTCCGATCCGGGTCGCCGGCGGCCGGTCGACGCCGGTCGATCGACGTCACCCGCTCCGCGGCCGGCGCCCACGGCGGCGGCCCGAGCTCCAACCGAGCGAGATCGGCACCGTGGGTTGCGACGAGCCGGGCCGGCCGCCCGCGCACCCACAGCCGCTCCACCTCGATGGACCGCCAGCCGGCGGGCAGGATGACCGGCCGCTCCGGCCATGTCGCCGGATCGTCGACGCTGGGCAGGATCCCCGGCAGGCCGTACAGCAGGCTGCCGAGGAAGGCACCAAGGTTCGCCATCATCGGGCTCGCCTGGGGGAACCGATCGTCCGCCGCGGGGTACTCGTCCGGGGCGAGGAACGGGTCGTCGAAGAACGCCGCGTAGCCGCGCTCGAAGAGCTCCGCCGCACGGCGGCGCTGGCCCTGCCAGGCCGCGAAGACGCCGAGCAGCGAGGAGAACATCGGCGTCCCGACGTAGCGATCGACCTGGTGCTTCAGCGCGCGGCGGAGGGTCGCTGCCTCCACCTCCGGGCGGTCGCGGTAGCCGAGCGGGAAGAAGGCGGCCGCCGCTTCCGGCGTCTCGCCGAGCGGCTCGTCCAGGCGGTGGTCGTCGTGGTTCCGGATCGCGCCGGAGCGGGCGTCGACCGGCAGGACGATCTGGTCCGCGATGGCCTCCCAGGCCGGCGGCGGCTCCTCGCCGAGCCAGCGGACGAGCGTCGCCGCCCGCCGCAGGAACGTGATCGCCGACGCGTTGACCCATGCGTTGTTGTGGATGGGATCGAACGCCTCCGCCGGCCCCCGGACCGACCGGATCTCGAAGCCACGCGATGTCCGCTCCAGCCGCGACCGCAGCCAGTCGGCGACGCCGCGGATGATCGGGAGCGCGACCTCGCGCGCGTGCAGCCGGTCACCGGTCACCTCGGCGTAGAGCAGGAAGGCGAGGCCGACGTCGAGCGAGACGTGGTCCTTGTCGGTCTTGCTCCAGCGGGGCACCGCCTCCGCACCGATGTCGAAGTCCGCCTCCCATGGATACATCAGTCCCGCGTAGCCGTGGACGGCGGCCAGTGCCTCGGCCGCGTCGGCCGTCCGCCGCCGGAAGTCGAGGATCGCACCCGCCGCGCCCGGATCCGTCAGCACGAGCGGCGGGAAGGCGAGCGACTCGATGTCCCACATCACGTGGCCGCGGTAGTAGTGGTAGTCCGGGGCGTAGGCGAGACCGAACACGCCCGTGCTCGCGAGCGACGACCGGCTGACGGACGAATGGAGGTAGAAGAAGCTCGCGTCGGCCCGCTCCTGCCAGCCATCCGGGGCCTCGAGCACGGGTCGGCCGCGCCACAGTTCCGCCCACGCTCGGGCGTTCGACGCGGCAAGCTCATCCCAGCCCCGGGCGAGGCCACGCGCGACGAGACGGCCGGCCTGACGTTCCGGGCGGGGATGCGCGCGATCGGGAACCAGGCCCACGATCGTCCGCACGCGGACCGGCCGGCCGGCCGTCGCCTCGACGCGGGTGGTCACGGAGAGGCGTCCGTGGTCCTCGTCCGAGTCGACGCGGGTCCGCCGGTCGTCGCGAGGACCTTCGCCGGAGGCACCGCGGCTCGCGGCCGGCGCTCCGTCTCCATCCGAGACCGCGCGCGACGCCATCGCGAGCCCGCATCGAGCGGCGCCGCCCATCCCTTCCCAGAGCAGCCACGCATCCGCGGTCTCCGGCTGGCCGCGCGGGATCGCGCCGTGGCCGAGCCAGCGGCCCGGCAGGTCGAAGGTCGATGCGGTCGCCCGGATCGCCAGGGACGCATCCCGGTCGCAGGCGGCGGCAACCTCCTGCAGCACCAGCGGCGGATCCGTGCGGCTCACGAAGGTCCGGACCACGACGTCGGCGTGGACGCGCCCCACTTCGACGGCGAACCGGCTCGTCAGCTCGCCGGTCGCGAAATCCAGGGCCTGATCGACGAACCGCATGGAGCCGGGCACGTCCGAGGCCCAGGTGTCGCCGATCCGGAGATCACCGCCCAGTGGGTACGGGGCGAGCGCGAATGCCGGGATGCCGTCCTTCGGATGGCGGCCCCAGAACCCGTTGACGATCGCCAGACCGTCGAGCCAGGGGATCCGGCCGACACGCAGGCCGAGGAACCCGTTCCCGAGATACGCGAGGAGCCGATCGGGGGTGGGTTCGGTGAGGCGTGGCGGGCTGATCGGTGTCGACATGATGGAGCCGGTCAGGCGGTGCGAGCAGGGGTCCGGACGAAGGGGGCCCCGCGGCCTGCGCCAGCTGAACCGGTCCGTTCATTGTCGCCCAGCCGGTCCGATCCTGCCGTCGCCGCCCGGGCCGGCGGCATTGCAGATCGGGGACAGACGCCGCGGGATCAGGTCGTGTGGAGGCCGCCGTCGACTCGGAGCTCGACGCCGTTGAGCGCCGGGTTCTCGAGGAGGAACGCCGTCGCGGACACGATGTCCGCCATCGTTGCGAGCTTCCCGGTCGGGGTTCGAGCCCGGGCCGCGTCAAGGGCCGCGCCGCGATGCTCCCAGTACGGGCTGTCGCCCACGATCCCGGGGTGGATGCAATTCACGCGGATCGGCTTGAGCTCGTGGACCAGGGCCCGCGTCAGCCCCTCCACGCCGCCGTTCACGGTCGTGACGGTCGTCGACCCGGGGTAGGGGACGAACCGCGCCTGGCCACCGAACAGGACGACGGATGAGTCCGGGTCCAGCCGGTCGAGGAGCGCGTGGACGACCTCCGCGTAGCCGACGAGCTTGAGGATCGTCAGCCGCGTCGCCCGGCCGTGGTCGTAAGCCCGGATGTTGTTGTCATCGCGGTCGATTGCGACCACGACCAGGTAGCGGACCCGGCCGACGCCGGCGAGCGCGGGCGCGATCGTGTCCGGTTTCGACAGGTCGAACGTCAGGCCGGTCGCCCGGCCGCCCAGCGCCCCCACCGCCGCTTCGACGTTCTCGTGCGCCTGCCCGGTCAGGACGACCTCGTGCCCCGCGTCGATGTAGTGCTTCGCGATCTGGAACCCGATCGCCCGGGTGCCGCCGACGACGACGACCGCGCCTTCGCTCATCGGGCCTCCCCGGGACGATGCTCGCGCTCGTAGCGCTCCCAGTCCGCGATCCACCGGTAGGAGTGGCGGGTCGGCGGTTGCGGCGCCTGGGTCTCGAGCCAGCGGACCCGCTCCGTGCCCGTGTTGTAGAACCCGTGGACGGCGCCGACGCCGGCGAACGCGACGTCGCCCGGGTGGAAGACGTAATGCTGGCCCTCGATCTCGCCCTCCACGTCGCCGGCGAGGAAGACGTAGGCCTCCTCGAATGGATGGTCATGCGGTTGCGCCGCGCCGCCGACCTCGTAGTCGACCGTGAACATCGTCACGTGGTCGGCGCCGAAGAGCGGATCCACGAGCATCTTCACGGAGATGCCGCTGTAGACGACGAGCGCCGTGTCGCGGCCGGCCGGCGCCCGGCCGCGCGCCGCGTCCTTGATCCGGAGCGTCTCGAGCTGCGGGCCCGTGCCCTCGTAGTGGCCGACGAACCGGAGGGTCGGGTCACCGAACGACGGCCGCCGCGCCGCCGCGTTCATCTCCCCGAGGTCTTGGGCCGGTTCGAAGTACGTGTCCTTTCGGCCGGCGTCCGGCCCCAGGCGCTGCGGCGAGTTGAGCGACAGGAACCGGACGGTCTCGTCCGAGGCGTTGCCGAGCGCATGGCGGACCGCGGTGGGCATCAGCGCGTAATCGCCGGCCGTGAGCCGATGGATGCGCTCGCCGATCTGCAGCAGCAGCTCGCCCTGGAGGACGTAGATCGCCTCTTCGAAGCTGTGGACATGCGGGGCGAGCCAGCCCTCGGGACCGAGGGCGACGGCCGCGAGCTCCGTATGGATCGCGCCCTGGTCCGGCCCCACGACGCGCAGCCGGGCCAGGCCCGACGAGGTCGCGGAGGCCGCGGCAGGCTGGTCCGCGAAGGACCAGTCGATCCGTCCGACCGAATGCATCGGCACCTCCGTCCGTGGCGACGACCGCTTTGTAGCATCATGGAGCGCCACCGCATCGACCGTCGCCGGCCAGGCACCGCCGGCGTTCCCGCCACCGAACAGGGGTGTCCGATGCCGCGACCGTTCGCCTCGCCCGGCGCCCAGACCGTCGACTGGGAAGAGCGCGTCAACGTCGATCGTCTCCGGACGTACCGGCTCGGGCGGGCAAAGGCGGCCCTTGCGGCGAGCGACCTGGGCGCCGTGCTCCTCTTCGACTTCAACAACATCCGGTACGTCACGAGCACCCACATCGGCGAGTGGGCTCGCGACAAGATGACTCGCTATGCGCTGCTGACCCGGGGCGGCGAGCCGCATCTCTGGGACTTCGGCTCCGCCGCGAAGCACCACCGGCTCTACGCGCCGTGGCTGCCGCCGGAGAACGTCAACGGCGGGATGGTGGGCCTCCGCGGCGCGGTGGCTCCGGATGCCGGGCTGTTCACCCGGGCCGCCCGCGAGATCTGCGAGATCCTCCGCAACGAAGGTGTCGCGGACATGCCCATCGGGGTCGACATCGTCGAGCCGCCGATGCTCGCCGCGCTGGCCGACGAGGGCGTCGTCGTCCGCGACGCGCAGCAGATCATGCTCAACGCCCGCGAGGTGAAGTCGCCGGACGAGATCACGCTCCTGAACACGGCCTGCGCGATGGTCGACGGCGCCTACCAGCTCATCGCCGAGCGGCTGAAACCCGGCATCAAGGAGAGCCAGCTCGTCGCGGAGGTCACGAAGCTCCTGTTCGACCTCGGGAGCGAGCACGTCGACAACATCAACGCGGTGTCGGGTGAGCGCTGCGCGCCGCATCCCCACGTCTTCAGCGACCGGATCATCCGGCCGGGTGACCAGGCCTTCTTCGACATCATCCAGACGTTCGTCGGCTACAAGACCTGCTACTACCGGACGTTCACGGTCGGGATGGCCACCGACTCGCAGCGCGACGCGTACAAGAAGGCCCGGG
>JBPYEM010000008.1:0-3765 GCA_051985205.1 Candidatus Limnocylindrales bacterium
GGCGGGCCGATCACCGACAGGCCGAACGGCAGACACATCGCGACGGCGGTGAGGAAGCCGGCCAGCCCGGTCGTGAGGATCCGGATCGGATGACCTGTGCGCCGCTCCCACGCGAGGAGCCGACCCAATCCGCCGACGTCGGAGCCGTCCGGGCCGGGCACGTCGCGAGCGGGCCGGAGCGCACGCCGGATCGTGACGACGGCGACGAGCGGTGCCAGGATCGCGAGCTGGGGCTTGATGAGCGCCGCGACGACCGTCAGGATCGCGGCCCGCTCCGGCTGGTCGCGCCAGAGCGCGCGAAGCCCCAGCAACAGGAAGATCACGCCGAACGAGTCGACCTGGCCCCAGAGCACCGAGTCGAACCAGGTCACGGGGTTGAAGACGACGAGGGCCGCGCCGATGAGCGCGGCGCGGCGGCCCGCCCCGAGCTCCCGGGCCATCGACCAGACCAGCCAGCCGAGGCCGACATCAGCCAGGATCGACGGGATCTTGATCAGGTCGCCCAGCCCGCCGGTGCCGCTCGCGCCCTTGCCGACCAGGCCGACGAGCCACAGGACGTACAGGTAGCCGGGGGTGTAGTCGTGGAAGAAGGGCCGGTCGTAGAAGCCGTAGAGACCGTTCGTCGCGAGGTCGTTCGCCCAGAACTGGAACGACGTCAGATCTACCTTGAAGCCCGAGCCCGGGTTGAGAAGTGCGATGATGAGCCGGAAGACGAGGCCGAGCGCGAGGATCGCGACGATCGCGCCGATGCCATCCCGCGTCCCGCTGGTCCGCGTCGGCGCGTCCGCGCCCCGGCTCGGCCCGCCCGACGCGCGGTCGGACGTCACGGGATGGGTCTCCCCGAACGAGCGTTGAGGTGGATCGCAGGGTAGCACAGGGTCCTTCGCCGCTCCCCGATGCCGTCCCTGCTCCGTCGTCGTCGAGACTGATCTCCGCCGGGATCGGGGTGTGCCTCGTGGCGATCGCCCTGGTCGTCTACACCGCGAGTCATCCGTACCGCTACTACAACCATTTCGAGTGGCAGGCCGCGGCGTTCCTCGAGGGTCACGTGGCGATTCGCTACCCGGTCGCGGCGACCGCGACGTCGCCGGGAAACGCGGTCTTCCAGGACGTCCTGCCGGTTGCGTCGAGTGACGGTGTGCCACGGGCGCTGGTTCCGTTCCCGCCCCTGCCGGCCGTCGTCCTGCTGCCGTTCGTGGCGCTATGGGGGTTGAACGCGGACGGCCAGCTCGTGTTCGCGATCCTCGGCGCGATCGACGTCGGGCTGGCGTGGTGGGTGCTCGGCAAGCTGCCCGTCCGGCCCTGGGTCCGGCTCGCGGCCACCCTGTTCTTCGGCTTCGGCACCGTGTTCTGGTACACCGCCCAGATCGGGACGACGTGGTATCAGGCCCACGTCCTGGCGGTCGGGCTGGCCCTGGCCGCAGTCGGCATCGCCCTGGGCCGGGATCGTGACGCCGCCCTCGACGAGGACGATCTCCCGGAGGACGACCCAGCCGGTGCGCCTCCCCAGGAACCGGTGGCCTGGCTCAGGCCGGACGGCCGGCAGCTGCTGGCCGGCTTCCTCTTCGGCCTCGCCTGCACCTCCCGGCTCACGGTCGCGTTCGCCGCGCCGTTCTTCGTCCTGGTCGGCTCCGGCGGGTCGTGGCAACGGCGCGGCTGGTCCGCCGGCCTCGGCGCCGGGATCCCGATCGCGGCGCTGGTCGTCTACAACCTCGTGACGACCGGCCACGTCCTCCATCCCGGCTACCAGCGCCTGTACGAGCTCGAGGCGGGGTTCTACAAGGCGCTGAACTATCACATCGAGTGGGGCATCGAGGACATCCGCTACCTGCCCCAGAATTTCGCGATCATGTTCATCAACACCCCGGTCTGGCTGCCGAAGGTCGTGCCGTCCGCGCTCGGTCTCGGGGGTCCGCTGTGCACGGCGGAGAGGGCGGTGCGTGGGTGGTTCAACATGAGCTGTCCGCTCGTCCTACCGCGCGACACCGGGATGAGCCTCCTCCTGACGAGCCCGGCGTATCTGCTCGTGCTGCCGGCTCTCCGCTGGGGCTACGGCCACAGCCGGCTCGTGACGGGCGCCGCGCTCGCGGTGCTGTTCGTCGCGCTCGTCAACCTGGCCCATTTCAGCCAGGGCTGGGTCCAGTTCGGCTACCGGTTCAGCAACGACTTCGTGCCATGGGCGTTGCTCCTCGTCGCGATCGGCCTGGAGCGCGTCGCCCGTCGAGCGGGCGCGCCGGGCGGATGGCGGCTCAGTGCCGGCCTCGCACTCGCCGGTGGCGTGGCGCTCGTCGCGATCTCCGTCCTCGTGAACTTCTGGGGCGTCGTGTGGGGCGACGCACTGGGCTGGTGACGAGCCCGCCGGTCGCGGGCGCGACCGGCGACGACGAGCAGCGGATGCCAAGCGCAGCCGCGCGGGACGGCGATGCCGCCAACGGGCGGCCGCGCCGGCCGACGGTCCCGTGGCCGCTCGCGGCCTCGGTCGGCGTCGCCCTGGTGGCGCTCGGTCTGTGCCTCTGGCGACTGATGCCCGGGGTCGGCTTCTGGGACACGGCGGAGTTCCAGATGGTCGGACCCGTCATGGGCACCGCCCATCCGACTGGCTACCCGACCTACGTCCTGCTCGGCTGGCTCGCCTCCGTCGTCCTGCAGCCGCTTGGCGAGGCGTCCTTCCGGATGAACGTCCTGTCGGCGCTCCTCGTCGCGGTGGGCACCGGGTTCGCGACGGACCTCGCCCGTCGGCTGAGCGGCTCGCTCGTCCTCGGGATCGTGACCGGCCTCGGCGTCGTCCTGACGCCGATCGTCTGGGCGATCGGAACGCACGCCGACGTCCATGCGCTCCACTTCGCCTTCGTCGCGGTCATCCTCTGGCTGCTGGTCCGCTGGGAGGACGTGCGACGCGGCCTCCCGGGCGAGCCGTCCGTGGATCCCGACCAGGAGCGGCACGTCAGCCCCGCCGGGACGTCCACGGCCCGCGACCGGGTTCGGGCCGGGAGCTCGGCCGAGGCGTCGACCGCCCCGGTCCGGGATCGGCGCCGAGCGGACCGGCTGCTGCTGATTGCTGCGGTCGTCGTCGGGCTGTCCGTCGGGAACCACTCGCTGACGCTCCTGCTCGGTCCGCCGATCGCCCTCTTCGTCCTCGCCGTCGACCCGGGGATCCTCCGACGCCCGCGGTTCATCGCCGCGTGCATCGCGGCGTTCGCGATCCCGACGGTCCTCGTTCGCTTCGAGATGGTCCTCCGTGCCGGCTGGTTCCGCGCTCCGTTCGTCTACGCCGACCCGAGCACCTGGAGCGGCTTCTGGTACGTCACCCTCGGCCAGCAGTTCCACAGCTGGCTGACTGACCCCCTGGCCGGCTGGTCGGGGAGGATCCTCGCCCTGATGGACCGGACGGTCGGCCAGTTCGGGGACCTGTCGGCATTGGTCGTGCTGGCGTTCGTCGTGACGATCGTCCGGCGCCCGCGCTACGGGCTGCTCAGCGGCACCGCGATGGTGCTGACGATCTTCTTCAACTCGGTCTACCCGGACGGGGCGATCGACCGCTACTACATCGGGCCGGCACTCCTCGCCTGGACGTGGCTGGCGATCCTCGCGGGAACGGTCGTGGAGGTGGTACGGAATGCGGTGGTCGAGACGTGGCCCGACGCCTCCACCCGGATCCGCGCGGGATGGACGGCCGGAGCGATCGTCATCCTCGCGGGGCTGCTGCTGTGGCCCGCCGTCGCGACCTTCTCGTCGCGGGCGGAGGCCGTCGACGACAGCACGGAC
>JBPYEM010000009.1:0-2494 GCA_051985205.1 Candidatus Limnocylindrales bacterium
CGTCGTTATGATAGGCGAGCGCGGCGAGCGCGATGTCGGTCCAGGCGATCGCAAGCACGGTGATGGCGAGCCAGCGGTCCATGCCGCTGATCTTGGTCGTCGGGTACATGGCGACGGGAAAGGCGGACAGGATCGCCGCAATCCCCGCGGCGACGCTGACCGAGACGGTCAGCACGTAGTCCGTGAGGAGGGCGGCGGCGGCGATCAGGCCGGCTCCCTGGCCGAGGTTGTCCTTTGCGACGATGTAGCTGCCGCCGCCGCTCGGATACGCCCGGATGGTCTGCCGGTAGCTGATGACGATGACCAGGAAGACGCCGACGATCAGCACCGAGATCGGCATCACGAGCCAGAAGGCGGCGGCGCCGACCCCGAGGAGCGTGAACATGATGGCTTCGGTCGCGTAGGCGACGGAGCTCAGGTTGTCGCTCGAGAACGTCGCGAGCGCCTTGACCTTCGAGAGCCGCTCCCCGAGCTCTTCCTCGCTCGCGAGGACGCGGCCGAACAGCGCGCGGCGAACGCGCCACACGAGACGCTCCATCGGGAGCGTGGGCTCGACCGCGGCCGGCCGGGCCGTGACCGTGCCGGGCCCGGCGTAGCGGAAGTAGCGGGAGGCGGGCGGGGTGGACCGGATCCGTCGGTCGGCAACCTTGCGCCCGGGGAGGAGGCGGCCGCCGTCCGGTGACGGGGCCGCCGGCGAATGCGCGGCCGACGTCTCCTCGGCGCTCATCCCGGAAGGCGGCGGTCGAGCGGTCCGATCGTGACGGTCCGGACGCCGTCGCGCTCCTGGCCCTCGAGCCGGAACGCCATGCCGGCCGCGCGGGCGTGGGCGAGCCCGACCGCGAGGACGGTCTCGACGAACGGCAGCGCCGTCAGCCGGACGCGACGGGCCGCGCCGACGGCGACGAGGGTGATCGCGGCGTCGATCTCAGCCAGCGCGCCGGCACCGGCGCCGTCGACCTCCGCGTCCGCGGGATCGAACGCGCCGGGCCGCGGAAAGGCGATGACGGTGGAGCTGTCCACGAACCCCACGCTAGGCAGGGGCCCAAGAGGAATCGGGCGTCGGGGACCGTCTGGACGCTCAACAACCGCTCAAGAGCGATGAGGGAAGCCGTTGGGACGACCGCCCCTCGCCGGCAGGGTCAGTCAGCCGGCCGATCCGCGATCCGGTAGCCGACGCCGGGCTCCGCGACGATCAGGTCGCCGATCGCTCCGTTGCGGTCGGCCGCCGCCAGCTTCCGTCGCAGGCGCGACACGTAGACGTGGAGGTAGTGACCCTCGTCGGCGTACGCCGTGCCCCAGACGGCGCGCAGCAGCCTGGCCTTCGTCAGGAGGCGCCCGGGCTGCGACAGCATCGTCCGCAGCAGCTCGTATTCGCGCGGCGTGAGCTCGAGCGGCTGGTCGTCGACCGTTGCGACGCGTCGGGTGAGGTCGATCCGGAGCGGACCGTGGCGGATCGTCCCGGCAGCATCGGCCGCGGGACCCGCGGTGCGTCGCAGCAGGGCGGCGACGCGTGCGCGAAGCTCGGCCAGCCCGAACGGCTTCGTCACGTAGTCGTCCGCGCCGGCCTCGAGCGCGGCGACCTTGTCCGGCTCGGAGCCTCGCGCCGACAGCACGAGGATCGGTGTCGTCGCCTCGCGCCGAACGCGCCGGATGATCGACGAGCCATCGCCGTCCGGCAGGCCGAGGTCGAGAAGGATCACGTCCGGTCGCTCGGCATCCCACCGTCGCAGCGCGTCGCCGGCTGTCGGCGCCTCCGCGACGCGATAGCCATGCGCCGAAAGGTTCGCTGCCACCGACGTTCGCATTGCCTGGTCGTCCTCGACGAGCAGCAGATGCGGTCCGGCCTCGTCGATCGGTGTGCGCGATCCCCCGGTCATCGCTGGGCGGCGACACCGGACGCGGCACCGGATGTGGCGCCCGAGGGGCTCCGCGACGGTCCGTCGCCGGGCGCGGATCCCGCGACGGGCAGGTCGACGATGATCTCCAGCCCGCCGAGCGGGCTCTCGCCTGCGGACACCGTGCCGCCCATCGCCTCCGTCATGCCGCGCACGATCGCGAGCCCGAGACCGAGCCCGGGCCGGGAACCCTGGCTGGTCGATGGCAGCGGCTGGAACTTCGCGAAGAGCCGTTGCCGGGCGGCGCCGGTGATCCCGGGTCCGCCGTCCTCGACGACGAGGCGGATCCGCTGGCCCTGGCTGGTCGCGGATACGGCGAGGGGAGCCGGTGGCGGCGCATGGCGCGCGACGTTCTCCACGAGGTTGGTCAGGAGCCCGTCGAGCAGGACTGCATCGGCGCGGACCGGTGGCAGCTCGTCCGAGACCTCGATCCGGATAGGCCGATCGCCGAGGAGCGGCCGGAGCCGGTCGACCACGGCCGCGACCGTGTCCGCGAGGACGAGCGGCTCCACGTCGACGCGGAGCGAGCCGGCCTCGATCCGGCTGAGGTCGAGGACCTCGCGGACGAGCCGATCCAGCCGGTCCGCCTCGACGTCGAT
>JBPYEM010000010.1:0-3996 GCA_051985205.1 Candidatus Limnocylindrales bacterium
TTGGCGGTCGTCGCCAAGACCTACGCCGTGCTGCCGCTCCTGCTGCAGCGGCGCTGGTTGGCGCTCGCGGCTGGGGTTGCGGTCTCGGCGGTGCTCCTCCCGCTGTGGCTCGCCTGGTGGGAGCGGCGCGACGCGATCACCCAGGTCCTCATGGATCAGGCAGACGGCGGTCTCAGCGCCTGGGGAGCCTGGCCGCTCTTCGTCCTGACGGTCGTCGCGATCTGGGGACTCCGGCACCACGGGGCGTCGTGGCTCGTCATCCCGGCGCTCTGGCCGGCGACGCAGCTCCACTACGCGGTGGTCGCGCTCCCCGTCGCAAGGAAGAGCCCGCTGCTTGCGTTCCTGCTGTGCTTCGCGAACCCGCTGCTCCCACCGATCGCCGTCATCCTCGAATGCGCGCGGATCCGGGTCGTGCCATGGGCCATCGAACGCTGGGCCGCGCGAACGGCCACAGCGCGCTGACCCTGGCCGCCTCCGAGAAGGCGAGCGGCGCGAGGAGCGCGAGAAGCGGGACCCAGCTCGACTTGTAGAACGCCGGCGTTCCGGCGACGAGGGCGGCGACCGCGATTCCGAAGGACCAGGCGTCGCTCCGAACGAGCAGCGCGGCGAGCGTGCCGGCGATCAGGACGGCGTACGTCAGCCACGGCAGGCCGGTCATCCCGGCGAGACTGAACGGCGATGGCTTCGTGTCGGCCGCCACACCGAGGTAGTCCCCGAACGACCCGATGCCCGCGCCAACGACCGTGATGGCGAGGATGACCGCCATCGATCCGACGGCCCAGGCGATGGCCGCCGGCCGCCGCCCGATGCGGCTCCAGCCATACAGCGTCCCGGGCGTGATCTTGATCGCCGTCATGAGGCTGACGACCGCCGCGACCCACGGTCGCTCGCGGAATCGCCAGCACACGACGAGGAGCGACGGGAAGAAGGCGGTGACGTTGCCGATCGCGAGCTGGTTGCCGATCGGCTCGGAGAGCACGAGGGCAACGAGGAGGCCGGGCAGGCCGGTCCGGTAGACGAGCCAGCCGACCGTGCCGAGCAGCGAGATCCAGACGAGCGCGAGCCAGACCGTCAAGCCGGCCGGCATGGCGGCGAACGGCCGCCAGATCACGGCGATCGTGGGCGGGCTGACGAGCGGCGAATGGAAGAAGGACGGGTCGATGAGGACCGGCCGGTCGTCCGGCTGGAGCGGGCCATACAGCGAATGGCCCGCGTTCAGCCGCTCCCCGGCGGCAAGGTATGTCACGGTGTCGGTGAAGCGGTCGATGTCGCCGGGGGCGGCGAACATCGTGTCGTAGGCCTGGGCCCAGCGAACCGCGGGCAGCAGCGCGGCGATCACGAAGATCAGCCGAAGCGTCCGGTCCCAGGAGCGGCGGCGGGGCGCGTCGCGGGAGGCCGTCATCCGTCGGCGCTTCCGGCCGGTGGACGCAGCACGGTTCCGTCCTGGTCCGTGAACACCGTCTGCCATCCGGTCGAGGTCAGGCGTCCGACGAGGGCGGTGTCCGCTGCGGCCGCCACGACGACGGACACCTTCCAGTCCGCGAGCGTCTGCTGCCAGCCCGGACCACCGCTCTCGATCCGGTCGACGTCGTCCCAGGCGGACGCCGGAATCAGCTCGATCCGCGAGTCGACGGCGACGGTCGCGTCGGGCAACGCGAACTCGAGCCAGGAACCCCATGGCTGGGGAGCGAGGATCCGGTCGCCCGCGTGCACGCCAGCGCGCAGCGCGGCCGTGATGCCGGACGGGGCCGTCCCGACGACGCCCGCCGGCGCTTGAAGGCCGGGGTCCAGTGGCCGCCAGAGCGGAAGCGCGAGGACGCCGACGACGACGATTGCCGCGGCGATCGCCACGTTCAGGCGTCGGACCAGGGGCAGGTCCGCGGCGACCGGCGCAGTCGTTCGTGCGGCGCTCGGGGCGGTGAGAGGCGCGGCGGCGGGAGGCGCGACGGTCGCCGCGGCGACGAACGGCCACCAGGCGAGGCCCCGGACGGCCCACAGCCCGATCCCGAGGAACGGCACGATCCAGAGGAGGGCCGTCGGACGGGGACGTCCGCCCCGGACCGCGGCCACGACGAAGGCGAGTGCGACCAGACCGGCCGACGCGAAGAACAGGACGCCTTCCGGAGATCGAACCGTGGTGGGCTGCCATTCCGTGATCCGGCTGGCGATCGTGCTGTTGGTCGAGATGCCGGCCGCGTATCCCCAGGCCCCGGGCCCGAACGGATTCACGAGCGTCGCAAGGAGGCTGGCCCCGAGCAACGTCGCCGTCGTCCGCCAGGCGTCCGCCCGGTCGAAGAGATCCTCGACGAGGGCGATCCCGAGCAATGCCGGCCCCAGGATGAAGCTGCCATGGACGTTCGCCCAGATCGCGACGAGCGGAACGACGAGCCACACCGTCCGACCCATCTCGCGGCGGCGCAACACGAGCCAGAGCACGGCGACGAAGATCGCCACGCCGATCAGCTGCGGCCGGAGCCCCAGGCTGATGGCTGCGCAGACGAACGCGGCGAGGGTCAGCCAGGCGGCGATGCGCGTCGAGCCGGACCGCCGCCGGCAGAGATCGAACAGCAGGCCGAACGCGACGCCCACCAGCACGGCCCGCAGGACCACGAGGCCCGTCCAGCCTCCCAGCCGATAGGTCGCGGCGAGGATCGCCTGGGCGCCCCATTGCTGGTCCTGCCAAGGCGCGCCCATCGCGGTGAAGGTCAAGGTATCCGTCGACGGGATCGTCCCGGTATCGAGGATCTGACCGCCCACGCGCAGGTGGTAGGCCAGGTCGACGGATGGCAGGCCGGCGACCACCGCGCCGAGGATGGGCAGGCCGACCGCGAGGAAGGCCCACAGCCGCGCGAAGCTCATGCGTTCTCGGCGACGCGGTCACCGCGGGGCCGGTCGTCCCGGGCGACGGCGGGGTGGGCGGCGTCACCGCGGGTGAGGTGGCTGACGAGCCGTTCGGCCAGCGCGATGGAGTAGTTCTGACCCCGGTCGTGCGGGAAGACCTGGAACATGCTCGCGACGTAGAGGTTCGGCACCGGGGTCGCGAACGGGGGAATGCGCTTCCGGAACCCGGGCGTGATCACGGGCTGGGCGTAGCGGGCTCCGAACGACCACCGCTCTCGAACCCACCCCGGGTCGAACGCCGGGTTCAGCCGTTGGATGGCGCGGACGTATCGCGCCAGCGTCTCGTCCGCGGTCTCCGAGAAGAGGCGGTCGTCGTGCGCCACGTAGTTGCCGAGGTACACGAGATGCCGGCCGCCATACGCCGCCGGATCGAGCATGGCGGTGTGCTCCACGACCGCGAGGAACGGCCAGCCGTGGTCCGCCACGCCGATCCAGTAGGTGCCCGTGAGCGGTCGATCGAGGCTCAGGACCAGGCAATGGGCTCCCAGGGCGTCGGGCGGTTTCGGGGCGGGCGGTGCCGCGGCGACCCGCGGGTCGTGCGTCAGCCCGAGCGTCAGATGGGCCGGTAGGGTCGAGATCACCCGATCGAAGATCGCCTCATCGCCACCGTCAGCGCAGACGGCGATCTCCTGGCCGCGCGGCTCGATCGCGGCGGCTCGGAAACCCGTGACCAGCCGGCCGCCGCGGTCCGCGATCCGGGTCGCGAGGCTCGCGTAGAGCTGATGGAACCCCCCATCGAGGTAGCCGAGCTGGCGGCTCCGATCGTGAACGCGGGCCCAGAGCCAGGCCATCGAGATGTCGTCCGCGGCCTCGCCGAACTTCCCGCGCAGGAGTGGCTCCCAGACGACCCGCCAGGCGTTGCGGCCCATGACGCGCGTCAGCCACTGCCGGGCACTGACGTCCTCCAGCGGACCGGACCGCGGCATCGCCTTGAACAGCGCGACGCCAGCGCCGAGACGCACGCGGTCCACGACCGGTAGTCCGCTAAATCGCAGGACGGCGCCGGGCGTGTCGAACGGCGCCACCCGCCCGCCGGACAGCATCGCGGTCTCCGGTGCGTGCCAGCGCAGCCGGTCGCCCAGGCCCAGCTCCTCG
>JBPYEM010000011.1:0-3976 GCA_051985205.1 Candidatus Limnocylindrales bacterium
CGCCGCGGGTGACGTGCGCGCTGGCAGCGGCGGCGTGCATTGCGTACATCGTCGCGATCGCGCCGCCGGGGGGGACGGGGCTGGCCGCGACGACGATCGCGGTCGCCGGGATCAACCTGACCGCCCTCGTCCTCCTCGCCTACGTCGCGATGGTGATCGCCCGCGAGCAGCGGCGGGCGCGCGACGCTGCGATCCGGCTGTCGACGATCGACCCGCTGACCGGGCTGTTCAACCGGACGTTCTTCTTCGCCGCCGTCGAGCGGGAGATCGCCCGGAGCGCGCGTTCCGGGCGCGGCTTCTGCCTCTTGATGATGGATCTCGACGAGCTCAAGCAGATCAACGACCGCCACGGGCACTTCTTCGGCGACCGCGTGATCCGGGGCGTCGGCGAGGTGATCCGCTCCGCGGGCCGGCGGATCGACACGGCCGCCCGCTATGGCGGCGACGAGTTCGTCGTCCTCCTGCCGGAAACGGACCCGACAGGCGCCTATGTCCTCGCGGAGAAGGTGCGCCAGGAGGTCGCGGAGCTGCGGGTGCCCGTCGGTGGCTCGATGATCCGTCCGTCCATCTCGATCGGTGTCGTCAGCTATCCGGACGACGGCCGGACGAGCGACGAGCTGATGATCACGGCCGACACGTCGATGTACCGATCCAAGCGGGCCGGCCGGAACCGGGTGACCGGCGTCCCGACCGCCGACGGGATCGGGGAGCCCGTGTTCGACGGCGCCGGCAATGGCGGCAGGGCCGCCTCTGCGTCCACGCCAGGGGAGCCGGCGTCGACGGCGACCAGCGGCGCCGCGGCGGCCGCCACGACGCCTGATACTTCACCGGAGGTCGCCGGCGACACCGGGAAACGCCCGTCGATCGCCCGGGTCAGCCGCTCGCGCAAGCGCGCCGACGACTCGGTGTAGGATCGGCCGATGGCCGATCCCCGATCGACGCCCCCGGCGGGCGGCTCCGCGGAGTCCCGCGCCGCAGCCCCGAAGCCCCGCGGCTTCGCGACCCGGGCGATCCGGGCCGCGCACCGGCTGCCCGTCGTCGAGCAGCGGCCCACGTCGGTCCCGATCTACCAGAGCGTGACGTTCTCGGCCGGCGACGCCGCGGAGCTTGGAGCGGTCACGACCCGCCAGGTCGCCGGCTACTCCTACGGCCGGCTGGACAACCCGACGGTCGCGGCGTTCGCGGCCGCGGTTGCCGAGCTGGAAGGCGGCGAGGCGGGCTTCGGGTTCGCCTCCGGGATGGCGGCGATCCACGCCGCACTCGGCACGCTGGTGTCGGCGGGCGACCGGATCGTCGCCACCCACACCTCGTACGGCACGACCCGCGCCCAGCTCCTGGGCGTCTTCGGGCGCCTCGGCGTGCGCGTGGACTTCGTCGACGTCACGGACCTCGCCGCCGTGGAGCGCGCCCTCGCCGCGAGCCCCACCCGGATCCTCTACGCCGAGACGATCACGAACCCGACGATCGTCGTCGCCGACCACGCCGCCCTCGCGGAGCTCGCGCATCGGTTCGGCGCCACCTACATCGTCGACAACACCTTCGCGTCGCCCTACCTGTGCCGGCCGCTGGAGCTCGGTGCCGACCTCGTCTGCGAGTCGGCGACCAAGTACCTGTCCGGCCATTCCGACGTGATGGCGGGCGTGGTGAGCGGACCGGCGGCTCTCGTCGATCGGGTCCGGGACTTCCAGGTCGATACCGGTGGGAGCCTCGACCCGCACGCGGCGTTCCTCGCGATGCGCGGGCTGTCGACCCTGGCGCTCCGGATGGAGCGCCATTCGACGGCGGCCGCGGCACTGGCCGGCTGGCTCGAGGAGCAACCGGAGGTCGACCGGGTCTGGCACCCGTCGCTCGCATCGCACCCCCAGCACGGCGTCGCCGGTCGCCAGCTTGCCGGAGGCGGCGGGATGCTCGCGTTCGAGGTCGCCGGCGGCAAGGCAGCCGGCGAAGCGGTCATCGACACCCTCACGATCCCGGAACGGACGGCGTCGCTCGGCAGCGTCTTCACGATCGTGACCCATCCGCCGTCGACGACCCATCGACAGCTCGACGACGCGGCGCTCGCCGCGGCCGGGATCCGGCCGGGACTGCTCCGCTGCTCGGTCGGTCTCGAGGACCTCGACGACCTCGTGGCGGACTTCCGTCGGGCGCTGGATGCCGCGGCTTCGGTGGCCCCGGCCGCGACCGGCGATGCGTCCAGGCTCCCGACGGCGGGCGCGGGGCCCGCCAAGGCGGAGCGCCCGGAACCAGCCGCCGTCTGACCCTTCGGAGGACCTCGCGATCGCCAGCCCGGTGACGACCTGGGCCGACACGGCCCCAGCGCCTCGCCCCGACGTCTTCGAGCGGCTCGGGCGGACGGTCCTGCGGCTGTTCACGTCGGTCGACTTCGCGGTCGTCCAGATCATCGTCCTGTCGCTGCTCGCGGTCGTGGGCATGACGATCCGACAGCTGCCGACGTTCGCCTTCCGTTCGGTCGGCGACTACGAGGCGGCGATGGCCGACATCCACGCCCGCTACGACCCGGTCTTCGGTGCGGGACTCGTGGGAGCGATGGAGCGGCTCCAGGTCTTCCACATCTTCTCGTCGACGTGGTTCACCCTCGGGCTCGTCGTCCTCGTCGTGTCGATCGTCGTCTGCACGCTGGAGCGGACGCCGAAGCTGTGGCGGCAGTCAGCGGAGATCCGCGTCGTCCAGCCCGACGCCTTCTACGACCCATCCCTGCCGGATCGGGCGGCGATGACCGGCGTGGCCGCCACGGACGTCCGGGCCGCCCTGCGCAAGCAGCGGTTCGGCGTCCGTGAGGCGGAGGTGGACGGCGTCCACTACCTGTACGGCGATCGTCATCGCTGGACGAAGCTGGCGACGCTGTTCACCCACCTCGGCCTGATCCTCTTCCTCGTCGCCGCGGTGGTGACGTGGCGGTTCGGCGACGAGCAGGGTCTCGTCATCGCCGAGGGCGATTCGCTGACGGTGCAGCCGATCGGGACGCCGGACCTCCTCGTGGTCAAGAACTACGGCTTCCAGGCGCCCGGCTTCCTCGAGACGGGCCAGGCGACGGACTTCACGACCGACCTCGGCGTCTTCCAGAACGGCCAGGAGGTCGCCCGCAAGACGATCCGGGTCAACGACCCGCTCGGGGTCGGTGGGTACACGTTCCACCAGAACGGGTTCGGGCCGGCGCCGGACCTCGTGATCAGCGACGCGGACGGCAAGCCGCTGTGGGACGGCCCGGTGCCCCTGACGGACACCGCGGCCGGCCATCCGTACGGAACGATGACCGTGCCGGGCCGGGACGTGGGACTGGAGCTGCTCCTCGAGCAGCAGACGAACGGGACGGGCGTCGTCCTGGTCGTGCCGTACGTCGCATCCGGGACGACGGCGCCGGACGGCACGCCGGACCTCCAGTACCTCCAACCCGTCGCGGTCGCGGCCGGTGAGGCGCAGGTTCCGCCGGGCCTCGACTTCTCGGTCGGCGTCCGACGGTTCACGGATTACACCCTGATCATCGCGAAGAAGGACCCGGGGCAAGGGATCGTCTGGGCGGCGTTCGCCTTCCTGATCACGGGCATCGCGATCACGTTCTACCTGCCGCGCCGCCGGATCTGGGCGCGGCTGACGAGGACGGGCGGGCTGTCGCTCGTGGCCCGCTCGGATCGGTATGTCGACGTGGAGCGGGAGTTCGGGCGGCTGCTGGACGACCTCGTCGCGCGACGGAACGCGGCACTCCCCGGTGAGGCGGCCACGACCACCTGACCGGGCGATGGGCCGTCGCCGACAATCGCCGGATGGCGACCGCCGAGGCACTCCGCGCCGCGATCCTGCCGAGCGCTCGTTGGCTCGCGAACGGACCCGAGACGCCGGGTTCGCCGGCTCTGACGCGCGACCTCGCCTGGGTGCGGCTGATGCGCGCCCGCGTGCCTGCGTTCGACGGGCTCGAGGCCGGCGACCTGGCGATCATCCCGCTGGCCGCTGTCGAGGT
>JBPYEM010000012.1:0-4146 GCA_051985205.1 Candidatus Limnocylindrales bacterium
GTTCGCTCCCCCGGCGCTCGTCCGCGGGCTGATGTGGTCTCGACGAGCGGCGGGACCCAGGCTAGACCCGATGTGCCGGCCCACGATAGGGGCTCGCCGGTCGTGGCGTCCCAGTCGCTCGGGATCAGGCCATCGCGCTCGTGGTCGACGACGTAGGCGAGGTTGGATGAGACGGCTGCAGACCAGACCTCGTCCTGCGTCGCCCGCGCCGCCCGGCCGAGGAAGAGCGTCGCCTCCGCAAGCGTTCGCCCGTGCACCGCGTCGCGACCGGCCGTCCAGCCCTTCGTCCAGCCACCCGGGGTCCACTGGCCCCAGAAGGTCCCGCATGGCGCGAGACTGGTCGCGAGGTGGTCGAGCACCGCTCGGCCGGCGTCGGAGGCGTCGCGGCGGCCGGTGCGCCGGCCGTGAGCGACGAGTGACCCTGCGGCGGGCGCTCCGCTCAGCCAGGCGACGTGCATCGCCAGCCGGTCGCCGGGCCGGCCGCCCGGCTCCGTACCCGGCGGCTCGTCTCCGCGATCGAAGTCCGCGGTCTCGATCAGGACCCGGTCGCGTCGGCGGAAGTGCCAACGGAGCAGGCCGTCCGCAGCGAGGCGCGCGGTCTCCTCCAGCCCGAGCCGTGGAACCACCGGGCTTCTGGGTGCGAGCCACTGCCGGATGTCGTCGAGGATGGCTCGATCCGCGTCTGCGGCCGCGCGTGACTCGGCTGCCGCCCCACCGATCGGAATCGGGACGGCGTACGCGCGAAACGCCAGGCGGATGGCCACCCCAGGTCGCCAGGTGTGAGTCGGCCGGTCCGGCGGGAGCGGAGCGGCGCCGCCGTCGTAGACGACCGGCTCTTCGCGATACGGGAACGAGAGCCGAACCTCACGCCTCGGGCCACCGTCGCGCTCGATCGTCCCGAAGCCGACGCCGCTCTGCCCGACCGGGCCAATCTCGCGGGTGGCGAGGGCGATCCGGAACCCGCCGCCGCTCGCGACGATCGCCGGCAGCGCAGCGCGATCCGATCGCAGCCACCAGTGGTCCGCCGTGAACGGATCGCCGGCGACCGCGGCCTCCGCCCATCGCGGATACCTGGCACCGCTGCCCGCCGGGCGGTTCTCGCCGATGAAGACGCCGGGCACGAGCCATCGCGGGTCGCGATCCGCGGGGCACTGGATCGCGACCGTCGCGGCAGCAGCGACCTCGCCGCCCGCGGCCCCGGCACTGACGTCGGCCGTGCCCTCGGCGAGCCGCAGCGCGAGCTCGACGCTCCAGCCGATGGCCCGGTTCAGCGGCGTCCAGTCAGCCGTCGCGGCGAACCGGAGGCCCGTCCCTGCCAGCCGAACGCGGCCGGCGTCACCCACCTCGACGCGGTCAACGGGGATCTCGTCGACGAGGTCGCCATCGGCGTCGGTGAAGCGCGCGAGCCACGGCACGAGGTCGACGATCGCGGCGCGGTCCACGGTCGGTCCGCCGCCGGACCTCGTCATTCCACCCCGACCCGGTCGACGTTCCACGCATCCACCCGCAGCCGGCGGCCGTGGTCCGGAGCGTCGGCCCAGCGAACGGGGATCACGCGCGTCTCACCCGGGAGCAGGACCAGCCCGCTGTCGGCCGGCTCTGCCCAGCCCGGCTCACCGATCGGTCGGTCGTCCGTGATGTCCACGCCGATCGCAGCGACGTCACCCCGATTCGCGAGCCGGAGGCACCGTTCGTCACCGCGGCCGTCGTCGGTCACCTGGAGCTCCGCCGGTGGCAGATCGAGCAGCGGCGCGAGGTCGGAACCGCGTGTGAGGACGGATCGGTTGCTCGCCGCGATGGCGCCCGATGTGTCGGTCAGGCTCAGGTCGAGCAGGATGACGTCGCCGAGGCCCGCCGGCACAGTGAGCTGGGCCTCGAAGGCGGTCACGGGCCGTCCGCCTCGCAGGTCGACCGTCGCCGATCGCTCCTCGCCGCCATGACCGTCGATCCCGAGGACTCGTGCCCGCACCTTGCCCTCTGCAACCGCCTCGTCCCGGCTCCACGCGACGACCGCCACGTCCAGGACCTCCGCCCCGTGGAGCACGGGCGCGGCGAAGCGGGCGCAGACGTGGGTCGGGGCGAACGCCCGTGCCGCCGCGAAGTAGGCCGGCTTCGGATCGCCGCGGTGGTCGACGACGCACGTGCACCAGGCATTCGGGTACGACTCGTGGAGCTGCCACGGGATCGAGCCGCCGTTCCGTGGCCAGCGACGGCGGTTCGCCTCGATGGCGTACGCGAGACCGGTCGCCTGGAGCCACTGGCTGGCCCGACGCATCGTCTCGACATCCCCGAGCCGGCCTCCGAACGCCGCCTGGACCAGCGGGGCGTTGTTCCACCACTCGCCGAGGTGGCGGTACACCGCGTTGGAGCGGTCCGCGGGCCAGCGACGCTCCGGGCGGATCAGCCGCTCGTGGCTCCGCCGGTTCGCCATCCCCTCGACCCCGAACTCCCCGTTGAACAGCGACGTGCCGGCGTCCCAGAGGCGATGTTGCTCATCGAGTCCCTGGTGCTCCCACGGTCCGTGGACGTCCTCGAGGCCGTCCGGGTCCGCCGCGATCACGTCGAGGCGGTTCGCGAAGTGCGGACCGGCCGGCGACGTCGGCAGCCAGATCCGGTCCGGATCGAGCCGCTCGACGACGTCGTGGAGGGCCGCGAGCACGTGCGACCGCTCGTCCTCGAGCGGACCGGCCTCGTCCTGGAGCTCGTTGCCGCCACACCAGATCGCGAGCGACGGGTGGTTGCGGCGGAGCGGGACGATTCGCTCCGCCTCCCTTCGCATCAGCTCGACGAACGCCGGATCCGTCGACGGCGTGTCGTCGATGCCTGAGCTGGATTGGCTGAACTCCTGCCACACCAGCAGCCCGAGTCGATCACACGCGTCGTAGAAGGCGTCGGTCTCGATCAGCCCGCCACCCCAGACGCGGAGGAGGTTGGCATGGCTGAGCGTGGCGAGGCGGAGGAGGTGTTCCAGCCGCTCCGGGTGGGGTACGCCGTAGAGCGCATCGAGCGGGGTCCAGTTCCAGCCCAGGATCTCGGTCGGCCGGCCGTTGACGACGAAGACCCACGGCCGCGTGGTGGTGGCGGCGCCGGCGGTGGGCTGGAGATCGATCCGCCGGAAGCCGACCGGGACCGAGCGCTCGTCGACCGGATCACCGGCGGTGTCGAGGACCCGGACCTCGAGGCGGTAGAGGTTCGGCGGCCCGAGACCGTTCGGCCACCAGAGCGCCGGTTGATCGATCGACAGACCGATCCCGAGGCTCGCGGCTGTGGTGCCGTCGCCGTCATCCGCCACGACGGCGTCCGCGGTGGCGGCGTCGCGCGCCACGACCACGTTGCGCGCCACGACTGCGTCGCGCGCCACGACCGCGTCGACCGTCGCGACCGTCGCGCCGTCCGGTGCCTCCAGCTCGGCGGTCACGCGGAGGTGCTCCGCGGAGGTTCCCGCCACGTCGAGCGCCACGCTCACGTCGACGACGGCCGACGCGAGGTCCGGCGCGAGGGTCGGCCGGACCCAGACGTCCGCGATCCGGACGGGCCCGGCGGTGATCAGCGCGACGGACTGCCAGAGGCCCTGGTGGACGAGCCGCGGGGAGAAGTCCCAGCCGTAGCTCATCCGCGCCTTGTGGATCCGGACGCGGCTCGTCCGGCCCACCTGCGGCTCATCCTCCGGCGCAGGCGCGAGGACGACCGCGAGCTCGTGCCGGCCGCCACGTGCGAGCGCCGCCGTGACCTCGATCTCGACGGGGACGAACATGCCCTCGTGTCGGCTGATGACGACGCCGTCGAGCACCACCTGACCGGCGTGGTCGATCCCCGCGAATTGGAGCCACGCGCGCTCGCCGTCGCGCAACGGTTCGGCGGCGATCGTCCGCCGATACGTCCACGCCCGCTGCGGGACCCACTCTGCGGCGAGGCTGTTCAGCTCGACGTACGGGTCCGGGATCCGGCCGGCGCGCCAGACGTCGTCGATCACGGACCCGGGGACGTGGGCCGGGAGCCAATCGGCCGCACGGTCCGCCGTCGTGTGAACCGCGTGGATCGCCTCCTCCGCGTCGCCGCCGCTCTCGACCGCCGCCTCGCCGTCGCCGTCGTCCCGGCGACCGCCGGCGGTGGACCGAAGGGCCGCGGCGAGCGCTGCCTCCACAC
>JBPYEM010000013.1:0-2521 GCA_051985205.1 Candidatus Limnocylindrales bacterium
GACGCCGAAGTACATCCGTTCCGTCGACGAGTCCTGGACCACCTCGCCGTCGACGACGCACCGGATCGGCAGGCGCTGCGGATCCGGGATCTCATCCGTGGTGACGATCCATGGACCGATCGGGCAGAAGGTGTCGAGCGATTTGCCGCGCGTCCACTGGCCGTCGCCGAACTGGAGGTCTCGAGCGGACACGTCGTTCAGGCAGGTGTAGCCCAGGACGTAGTCCAGGGCGTGCTCGGCGCTGACGTTCCGGGCCCTCATCCCGATCACGACCGCGAGCTCCGCCTCCCAGTCCACCTGGGCGGTGAGCGCGGGGTCCCACGTGATCTCTGCTCCGTCGCCGACGACGGAGCTCGGAAACTTCGCGAAGACGAGCGGCGCCGGCGGGGCTTCCGCCTGCTCCTCGTCGACGTGCTCGCGGTAGTTGCGCCCGATCGCGACGATCTTGCCGGGCAGCGGGATCGGCGCCAGCAGCTGGCGTTCGTCCACCGCGCCGCCGTCGGTTGCGATCCGGCCGGACGCGGTTGCCTCGTGGAGCGCGGTCATGACCGCCGGGCCGCCGCCGAGGAGCTGACGCATCGTCGCCGGGCCTCCCGGCACGAGCTCCGCTGCCGGCATCCACCGCTCGCCGGCGACGACGCCGAGCGTCTCGCCGCTCTCGGTCTCGCAGCTGATCAGGCGCACGAACGCTCCAACTGTTCAGTATGTTGGTCGCTGGACGGTAGACTGGACGATACGATAGCGTCCATCGCGGCGTCAACCGCGGCCGAGGAGGAATCGATGCCGTTCGACCCCGGCGAGCGCCGGACGCTCGGGCGAACCGACGTCACCGTCACGCGCCTCGGCTTCGGTGGAGCGTCGATCGGCGGACTCTACCGACCCGTCCCATTCGACGATGCCGTCCGGACCGTCCGACGCGCCTGGGACCTCGGCGTCCGGCACTTCGACACCGCGCCGCTGTACGGATACGGTGCGTCGGAACGGCGGGTGGGGGCGGCGCTCGCGGATCGACGGCGCGAGGACTACGCACTCTCGACGAAAGTCGGCCGGCTCGTCGTCAGCGCGGATGCCATCTCGATCGGAGCCGACGTCGACCGGCAGGTCTTCGACGGGCGGGAGAACGGCGCCTATGCCGAGACCGCCGACCGCCGGATCGTCTTCGACTACAGCGACGACGGCGTGCGGCGCTCGCTGGGCGACAGCCTCGAGCGGCTCGGGCTCGACCGGATCGACATCGCCTTGATCCACGACCCCGACCGGCACTGGCGGCAGGCGATCGAAGGTGCGTTTCCGGCGCTCGCGCGGCTCCGCGACGAGGGCGTCGTCCGCGCGATCGGCGTGGGGATGAACCAGGCACCGATGCTCGCCCGGTTCGCCCGGGAGGGCGACTTCGACGTCATCCTGCTCGCGAACCGCTACACCCTCCTCGACCAGGAAGCGTTCGCCGAGGTCTTGCCGCTCTGCGTCGATCGCCGGATCGCGGTGATGATCGGCGGCGTGATGAACTCCGGGATCTTGGCCGATCCGCGGCCGGGCAGCCGATTCGACTACTCGACCGCCCCCGCCGACGTCGTCGCTCGTGCGCAACGGCTTGCGGCCGCCTGCACCCGGCATGACGTTCCCCTGAAGGCCGCGGCCGTCCAATTCCCGCTCGCGCATCCGGCCGTCGTGTCGGTCATCGCCGGCGTCCGGTCGATCGAGCATCTCGACGAGTACGCCGCGCTCTACCGAGCGCCGATTCCGGCTGCCCTCTGGGACGAGCTCCGAGCCGACGGGTTGATCCCGACGGACGCGCCGACGCCCACGTGATCCGAGTCGACGCCCACCACCACCTCTGGGACCCCGCCCGCGTCGAGTACCCCTGGCTGACCGACGAGCTGGCCGCGATCCGCCGTCCGTTCGACGCCGGCGACCTGCGCGCCGCGATCGCGACCGCGGCCGTCGACCGGACGGTCCTCGTCCAGACGCGCTCCAGCGAGGCGGAGACCCAGGAGTTTCTCGCGACGGCGGCCGTGACCCCGGAGATCGCCGGCGTGGTGGGCTGGGTCGACCTGACCGCAGCCAACGTGCCGGAGGCCATCGCCAGGCTGCGCGCCTTCCCGGGCGGCGACCGACTCGTCGGGATCCGGCATCAGGTCCAGGACGAGCCGGACCCGGATTGGCTCCGCCGCGACGACGTGCGACGCGGGATCGCGGCCGTGGGCGCCGCCGGCCTCACGTACGACCTCCTGCTCCGGACGCGGGATCTGCCAGCCGGGGTGGCGACCGCGAGGACGATCCCGGACGTGCGGTTCGTGGTCGACCACCTGGCGAAGCCGCCGATCGCCGCCGGTGCCGGTTCCGCCGCCATGGCGGCGTGGGACGCGGCATTTCGGCGGCTGGCCGAGCTGCCCAACGTCGTCGCAAAGGTGTCGGGCCTCGTCACCGAAGCCGACTGGGCGACGTGGAGCGATGACGACCTCGCCGGTCCCGTCCGGGTCGCCGCCGAGACGTTCGGGCCGGATCGGTTGCTGTTCGGGTC
>JBPYEM010000014.1:0-2149 GCA_051985205.1 Candidatus Limnocylindrales bacterium
GACGACCCGCGCCCGCGGTTCTACCTGACGACCGCGATCGCGTATGCCAACAGCCAGCCCGGCATCCACACGCTGTACGAGGTGATCGGCGCCGACGCGATCGCCCGCTGGCACCGGATGGTCGGCGAGGACACCCGCTTCCTGACCGGCACCGACGAGCATTCCGTGAACATCGCGATGAAGTCCGCCGAGGAAGGCCGCGACCCGAAGGCCTTCGTCGACGAGAAGGTCGAGCTCTTCAAGGCGTCCGAAGACCTGCTGGGCATCCGCCCGGATCGCTTCATCCGGACGACCGATCCCGACCACGTCCGGACGGCCCAGGAGCTCGTTCGGCGAGCGCATGCGAAGGGCGACATCTACCTCGGCACGTATGAGGGCTGGTACTGCCCGAACGAAGGGTTCCGGAACGCGTCCGATGTTCTCGAGACGGCCCGCGGCACGATCTGCCCGAACCATCCGGACGTTCCGCTCCAATGGCTCACCGAGCAGAACTGGTTCTTCCGGCTGTCCGCCTACCAGGAACGGCTCGAGCGCCATTTCGAGGAGCACCCGGAGTTCGTCCAGCCGGACTACCGCCGGAACGAGATGCTCGGTTTCATCCGGCAGGGGCTGGAGGACTTCTCCATCAGCCGCGCCGGAGCCGGTTGGGGGATCCCGTTCCCAATTGCCGAGAACGGCGAGACGTCCCAGCGCGAAGACGGCTCCTGGGACCCGGAGGCCGGGACGATCTACGTGTGGTTCGACGCGCTGATCAACTACGTCACGGGCGCCGGATTCGACGCCGATCCCGAGGCGTTCCGCAAGTGGTGGCCGGCGGACCTGCACATCATCGGCAAGGACATCCTCCGCTTCCACACGATCTTCTGGCCGGCGATGCTGTGGAGCGCCGGGCTCGAGGCGCCACGGCGTGTCTGGGCCCACGGTTGGCTCCTCGCAGCCGGCGGCGAGCGGATGAGCAAGAGCCGCGGCAACTTCCTCGACCCGAACGACTTCGTGGGTGCGTTCGGTCAGGATGGGGCGCGCTATGTCGCCCTCCGTGAGGTGCCGTTCGATCGCGACGCCGAGGTGTCCTGGGACGGCTTCGTTCGCCGCTACAACGCGGACCTCGCGAACGACTTCGGCAACCTCGTGAACCGGACCGTGTCGATGGCGAATCGCTATCTCGGCGGGGAACGCCCGGCACCCTCGTCGGGCGGGCCGCTATCCGCCTCCTGGCCGAGCGTCGTCGACGCGGTGGCGGCCGCGATCTCCGGTTGTCTCCTGCACGAGGCACTGGCCGCCATCTGGTCGTTCGTCGGCGAGGCGAACCGGTTCGTGGACGCGGTGAAGCCGTGGGATCTGAACAAGGCCGCGAGGGCCGGTGATGCCGAGGCAGGAGAGCGGCTTCGCCTCGTGCTCGGCGATCTCGTCGAGGCCTGCCGGCTCGCTGCGCTCGCCGCCGCCCCGTTCCTGCCGGCGACGGCGCCCCGGGTGTTTGCCCAGCTCGGCCATGCCTACGCTTACGGCGTCGATGGCAACGACGGGCCGCCGATCGCCGACGAGCTGCGCTGGGGGGCCCATGCCGGCGTGGCCGGCACGCTCGGCGCCGCCGAGCCGCTGTTCCCCCGGCTCGAGGTCGAGCTCGAGGCCGAGGCGGGGATCAAGGCGACCTGAGTCGCCCGGCGGCCAGGGATCGACCGATGCGACTGGTCGACAGCCACTGCCATCTCCAGGCGGAGCGCTTCGGCGACGACGTCGACGACGTGCTCGCTGCAGCTCGCGCGGCCGGCGTCGAGCGGATCCTCGTTCCGGGCTGGAACGGCTGGTCGTCGGCGGCCGCGCTGGACCTCGTGGAGCGGCACCCATGGCTCGACGCAGCGGTGGGTGTCCATCCGCACGATGCGGAGAAGGTGACGGACGAGGACTGGGCCGCCATCATGCGGTCCGCGGACGATCCGCGGGTCGTCGCGATCGGCGAGACCGGCCTCGACTACGACCGCGTCTTCTCGCCGATCCTTGCGCAGCTCGCGAACGTCCGCCGGAACCTCGCGCTCGCCGTCGAGACCGGCAAGCCGGCGATCCTCCACTGCCGGTCGCGGCCAGGGGAGCGGGAAGCCCAGGACGCCCTGCTCCGTGAGCTGCGATCGTTCGGTTCCGAGCCGCCGAGCGT
>JBPYEM010000015.1:0-2735 GCA_051985205.1 Candidatus Limnocylindrales bacterium
ATGCCGCAACGTACGTCGCGTAGTCGACCGCCACGACCATCGCCCGCGGCGCGAGCGAATCGTCGGTGAGCGACTGACGCTGGTCGGGGCTCGTGAAGGAGGCGACGGTCACGACCAGGTCGGCGGCCGACGTCGCGGCCGGCGCCGTGTCGGCCGTCGTCGCGGACGCGATCCCGGGCGTCGCCCGCGCCAGGTCCGCGACGGCTTCGGAACGCTCCGGGTGCCGGTCGAAGATCGTCAGCTCGAGACCCGGCAGGACGTGGGCGAGGACTGGCAGGTGGCTTCGCGCCTGGACGCCCGCGCCGAGGAGCGCCACCCGGACGGGCCGATCCGTCGGCCGGGGTGCCCAATGCTCGATCGCGACGCCGCTGATCGCCGCCGTCCGCTCCGCGGTGACAGGACCGGCGTCGAGGATCGCCTGCGGCTCGCCGGTCGCCGGATTCGACAGGATGACCAGGCCATGGATCGCGGGCAGACCCTGCGCCGCATTCGGCGGGAAGCCGGCGATCCACTTGATCCCGAGCAGGTCGCCGCCGTCGCCGTCGCCGCTCGACCGAAGATGGGCCGGCATGGCATGGGCGAAGGAGCCGGATGGCCGTGGATGAACGCCGATCTTCGGCGGAAGCTCCGCGTCGTGGACCAGCGCCACCATCGTCCGCTCCGCCAGCCGCAGCCGCTCGTCGAGCGGCGGCATCGCGGCCGTCACGTCGGCAGCCGAGAGATAGCGCAAACCGCGGTCGGCCGAGCCCGTCATCGGCCCGAGTCTAGCGCCGGGTAGCATGGCCGCATGACCCCGGATCCGGCCCAGAGCCTGGCGAACCTGCGCCTCGAACGGGACGCGATCCTGCTCTACGACGCCCTCTCGGGGATCGAGAAGGATCCCCAGCGGTCCGCGGCCTTCCAGCGCATCGCCGGCAACGAACGCCGTCACGCCGATGTCTGGGCGACGAAGCTTCGTGAGGCGGGCCTCGACGTCCCCGCGACGCCCACCCGGCCGCGGGCGCGCGTCGCGGCGATCATCCTGCTCGCCCGTCTTTTCGGGACGCGCGCGGTCAGCGACCTCGTCACGGCCCTGGAGGGCGACGAGGAGGACATCTACGGGGAGCAGTCGTCGCCGGAGGTCGAGGCGATCGCCGCCGACGAGCGCGAGCACGCCGAGATCTGGCGCCGCCTGAAGGATCCGACCTATCACCCGGACCGGGACGTCGCCGCCCGCGAGCGATGGCACCGCTCCGGCCGATCCGGCACCCTGCGCGCGGTGATCTTCGGGGTCAGTGACGGCCTCGTTTCGAACCTGGCGCTCGTGATGGGCGTCGCCGGCGCGGCTGGAGAACGCGGCTCCTTCATTCTCCTCGCGGGCATCGCCGGCCTCCTCGCCGGAGCGTTCAGCATGGCCGCCGGCGAGTACATCTCGATGCAGAGCCAGCGCGAGCTGTTCGAGCGGCAGATCGCCCTCGAGCGCGCGGAGATGGAGGCGATGCCCGAAGAAGAGGAGGCGGAGATGGCCGCCCTCTACCGGGCGAAGGGGTTCCGTGACGACGAGGCGAAGGCGATCGCCCACCGCCTCTTCGAGGACCCGGAGCGGGCCCTCGATCAGCTGATCCGCGAGGAGCTGGGGCTCGATCCCGACGAGCTCGGCTCGCCGATCGGGGCGGCGGGCGGCTCCTTCGTCGCCTTTGCGATCGGCGCGTTCGTGCCGGTGCTGCCGTACCTCTTGATGACCGGCATGACCGCCTTCGTCGTCTCGATCGGGTTGAGCGTCGTCGCGCTCTTCGCCGTGGGCGCGGGCGTGAGCCTGCTGACCGGCCGGGGCGTCCTGTTCTCCGGGGCGCGCCAGGTCGGGATCGGAGCGGCGGCCGCGATCGTGACGTTCGTCGTCGGCAGCGTCATCGGCGTCAGCGCGGCTGCTTGATCGTTGCGGTCAGTGGACGTCACGGGCCCGCTTCGCCGCGAGGGTCTCGATCCTTCACCGTGGTCGAACGGACCTGGCGATCGTTACGCCGCGCACGAGCACGGTTACGACAAGGTGATCGCCGTCGAGCGGGGTTCGATCGACTTCGGGTTGCCCGACGAGGGACATTCCGTCCACCTGGACGAGGGCGATCGCCTCGAACTTCCGGCGGGGACCAGCCACGACGCGGTCGTCGGGCCGGCGGGGGTCACGTGCTGGGAGGCACATTTGCCGGCCGGGAGCCTCGCGGCGGTCGCGCGTCGCGCTTCCGGGGAGTGGTGAGGCGCCTGCCCTCGCCCCCAGCGCATCCGCCGTGTCTCCCGCTCGCGACGAAGCGCGTTGGGTGCCGCCGTCGTGCTCGTGTGGGACCCGCGCGAGGTCGGGGGTGCCGGCCCGGGTTGATCGTGCTCGTGGCGGACCCACACCGAATGCTGGTGCGGAGCGCTGGAGCGGGCTCAGCGGTGGGGCACCCCCACGAGCAAGACGAATCGCGGCCATTCCGGGACGATCCTGCCTGCGCGCGTGGGCGACAGCCACGAGCGAGATGGCGAGGGGCCCCGGCTCGGGCGAGCGCCGGGATCGGCGGCAGCCGCGGCTCGGGCGAGGGGCCGGCTCGGGCGAGCGCCGCAGCTCGGGCGAGCGCGCAGCGATCGGCCGCAGCGATCGGTCGCAGCGATCGGCCGCAGCGATTGGTCGCACCCCGCCCGACGAGCCTCCACCCCCGGCACTTGATCGCCGAGACGGACCGGGAATCGAAACGAGGCCCCGGCACTGGGTCCGGAGC
>JBPYEM010000016.1:0-3800 GCA_051985205.1 Candidatus Limnocylindrales bacterium
AGCGGCGCAAGGACGGTCCAGGCATCGGGTCCCATCGCGCCGAGGGCTGCCGTCATCCGGCTCCGAGGCTCGCCACCCGCGCGGGCCAGCCGCTCCAACCAGGTGTCGACATGCATCCGGTGATACCGCTCCTCGCGGCGGAGCTTCGCGACGAGCTCCCGGAGCGGCCCCTGGCTCGTCTCCGCGAGGGCCGCCAGACGGGCCGCGTCGGCGGTGTCGTAGAACCAGCGCCGGACGATCGTGTCGGCCCAGTCGCCGCGGGGATGGTCGAGCAGCCGCGCGTGAAGGTAGCCCTCCGGCGGCCGGTCGTAGGCGACCGCGTCGGCGTCACGACCATCGGCGACGACGTCCGCGTACAGGCGGTACAGCGCCTGGGCATGCCCCAGCTCGTCCTGGGCGAGCGAGCTGATCGCGACGTCCTCCTCGAGGATCGGGGCGATGCCGGTCCACTCGGAGTCGCTGAAGCCGATCACGAACTCGTCGTCCGCCATCGACAGCAGGAGGAGGGCGAGCGCGCGCTCGCGGCCATCCAGCCGGGAGCCCGAGAAGTCCATCGCCAGGCTTGGCATCTCCGGCGTCACGACGTCGACCACCCCGAGGTCTGGGGCGGCGCTCCGCCGACGGCATCCGTCCGCGGAATCACTTCGTCCGCGCCTTCGGCTTCGCCACTCCGCTGATCTGGCGAGCGGCAGCGAGCTTGTCGCGCATGACGTAGCCGCCGGGCTTCTTGAACGACCGATCGAGCGGCGGCTGCAGCAGGTCCGGGTCGGCCAGGTCATGGATGTCCGCCCGGCGGACGACCCAGAGGTGGACGCTCTCCTGTCGTCGCGAGTACATCTCGCGGGCGTAGTGCAGGGCCAAGGTCGCGTCGGGCGCCATGACGGACCCGCCGTGGCGCATCGGGTCGCCGTCCTTCTCCTGGCGGAACACCTCCCACGCCTCGAGGACACCCCGCTGGGCGGACACAGCGTTCGTCACGCGGCGGCCGCGGGCGCGGCGAGGATCGTGTCGCGGACCCATTGCGTGTCCGCCCAGCGGTCGCGCCGGAACTGGAGCCGCTCCTCGGACTTCGGGCCGTGGTTGGTGACGACCGTCCGGAGCTCGGTCCAGTCCGGCTCCGTGTAACGCCATTCGCCGGCGGCCTCGTCGTACCGCAGCTCCGGGTCCGGTATCCGCAGCCCCAGCTCCCGGATCCGCGGCACGTAGATGCCGAGGAACTCCTGGCGCAGCTCCTCGCTCGTCTTCGCCTTGATCCGCCAGTGGATGTCGCGGTCCTTCGCCCGGTCGCTGCGCGGCCCGTGCATCTGCATCAGCGGGCCCCACCACCGCTCGAGGGCGTCCTGGATCAGCGCGCGCTGGCTCGGCGACCCCGTGACCATCGTCACGACGACGTCGCGCCCATGCATGATGTGGACGCTCTCCTCCCAGCAGATCTTGCGCATCGTCCGGGCATACGGCGCATAGCTGGAATCCCGGAGGGCCTGCTGAGCGACGATCGCGGCTGCATCGACGAGCCAGGCGATCATCCCGACGTCCGCCCAGGACTTCGTCGGGTAGTGGAAGACGTTGTAGAACTTCGTCTTCCCGGCGAGGAGGTCCTGGATCATCGCCTCGCGCGGCTTGCCGAGGTCCTCCGCGACGCGGTACAGCAGCTGGGCGTGGCCGACCTCGTCCTGGACCTTCGCGGTCAGGGCGAGCTTCCGGCGAAGGGTCGGCGCGCGCATGATCCACTCACGCTCGGGCAGCACGCCCATCAGCTCGCTGTTGGCGTGCATCTCGACGAACCGCAGGACCTGGGTCCGGTACTCGTCGGGCATCCAGTCCGTCGCCTCGACCTTCCCGCCGCCGGTGACGTGCTCCTCAAAGTGACGGTAGCGCTCGTCGTGGTCGAGCGCCTCGTCATTGAACGGGAGCTGGCTCCGCTCGCGGGCGGGGAGGACGGGGTCGAGCGCGAGAGGATCGGTCATCGGGACGCCTCGGGGTGGATGTCGATGCCGAGGTCACCCGGGACCTCGGCCCAGCAATCGAAGTGTTCGGTGACGCGCCCGGCGTCGTCGAAGCGCAGGATCGACACGCCGGCGACGGTCGTCGCGGGGCCGCCGTCCGACGGGACGATGACCGCGCGGTACTCGACGGCCGCGCGGCCGTCCGGCGACACGATGGGCGCGCCGAACGCGAAGCGCGACGAGCGCTCGTCGGCGAACGCCTGGGTGGTGTAGGCGATCACGGCCTCCGGTCCGCGGCCTTCGGATCGGAAGGGCCACGACCGGAACCGGCAATCGGCCGCATACCGTCGGGCGATGATGCCCGGGTCGTGGTCCGCCCAGCCGGCCGTCCACGCGTCGACCCAGGCCCTGCCCGCCGCCTCGCCGGTCATCACGGCTTCCGGCGTCGCCTCGCCCGCCATCTCAGTCCGCTCCGCCGAGCATCCGCAGCGACAGGTCGACGAAGTGATCGGCGATCCGGTCGCCAGGCAGACGCCCGTCCGGGCGGTACCAGGTCGCGATCCCGTTCAACGCGGTCAGGACGAACGTTGCGGCAACCGCCGGATCCGTCTGGGCGAACGACCCGCTCGCGATCCCGTCCGCGATCGTCTCGCGGAAGCGGCGTTCGTACGCACCCCGCCGAGCCGCGATCGCGTCGCGACGATCCGCCGAGAGGTGGCGCCATTCGGTCACGAAGACGCTGGAGCGCTGTGGGTCCGCCGTGACGACCTCGACATGGGCTTCGACAAGGGCAGCCAGCCGGTCGACCGGGTCCGCAGCCGAGGCGTCGGCGAGCGCCGCCGCGGCGGCCTCCTCGAAGGCCGTCGCCGCTCGGTCGACGATCGACCAGAGGACGTCCTCCTTGGAGGCGACGTGGGCGTACATGCTGGCGGCCTGGATGTCGAGCGCCTTCGCGATGTCGCGGACGCTGGTCGCCGCGTAACCGTTCGCGTGGAAGAGCTCGCTCGCGACGTCGTCGATGGCGCGGCGGCGGGTCGTCTGCTCGATCACGCCGCCATGATCCGACCGAACGATCGTTAGGTCAAGGCCCGAGATCGCCGAGCAGCTCAGGCCGTTGCCGCCCACCACCGGGCGGCGATTAGCTCCGGGATGAGGATCTCCGCGTATCGCGCGACGTCTGGGTCGTCGTCGCCGGGGTATCGGACGGCATCGCGCACGCCGGGCGGGTTCGACCCGACGGCGACGACCGTCGCGTTCCGTCTGGTCAGCCACTCGATCGCCTGCGCGTCCCAAGCAGAGCCCGTGAACAGCAGAGCGCGATAGTCGAGCGTCGCCGCGAGATAGACGTCGACGTGGGCCCAGTCGCCGGTTTCGGCCGCCGTCGCCGGACGCCGCGGCCCTTCCCGAACCATGAGCGCACCCTGCTCCGCGGTCGCGAGCCGCTCGACCGGAGCGATCACGACGAGGCCATCACGACTGCTGAGCAGATCGCCGACGGTCGCGACCCAGGTCGAGGCCGAGCCCAGCAGGCTGCTCGTCGCGGCGGCGACGCGGCGGGTCAACCCCGCAACGTCCTCCGGCACCCCGGTGAGATGCGCACCGAGCGCCCGAAGCAGGAGGCCGGTGTGGAGGAACGAGCGACAGGCGACGCCGCCGCGCTCCTCGCCCGCGAGCATCTCGACGACGGTGTCGCCGGCTTCCGCGAGCCGGGAGGTCGCGTCGTTGGTCATCACCAGGACGTGCGACCGACCCCGGTAGCGCTCGACTGCATCCAGCGTCTCCGCGCTCGCGCCGGTCGCGGAGATCGCGACGACCAGCGTCCGTGGGTCCGGCGGGAAGGTCGCCTCGACGGAG
>JBPYEM010000017.1:0-2332 GCA_051985205.1 Candidatus Limnocylindrales bacterium
CGCGGCGCTGCTCCGGCGCCTCGTCCCGAGACAGCCCACCGCCTACCACCGCCTGAACCCGCTGACGAAGGCCATCCTCGCGGCGGTGTGCACGGTCGCCACGATCTCTGGCGGGTACGTCGTCCCGACGTTCGTGCTCCTGGCCCTCGTCGTGCCCGGGTTGCTCGCCGCCGGCGTCGCCGGACGTGCCGTGCGATGGGCGGTCGCCACGAGCCTGCCGATCGCCATCTCCGTCGCCGTCGTGTCGATCCTGGGTCACTCCGGTACTCGCGTGCTGCTCAACATCGGCCCGTTCGAGGCCACCGTCGAGGGCCTCGACCTCGCGGCCCGCACCGAGCTGCATCTTTTCGTCCTCGCACTCGCTCTCGGGCTGTTCGGGTTCACCACGGACCCGCGGGCCGTGGTCCTCGACCTGGAGCGACGCGGCGCCCCGTCGCGGCTGGCGTTCGCGCTCGCCTCGGCACTCGACGCCATCCCGGCGATGACGGACCGCGCGCGGACGGTGCTCGCGGCGCAGCGAGCCCGAGGTCTCGATACCGACGGCAGCTTCGGCGCGCGCCTCCGGGGGGTCGTGCCGCTGGTCGCGCCGGCCGTGCTCGGGACGCTGCACGACGTCGAGACGCGGAGCCAGGCCCTCGAGGCACGGGCGTTCGATCGGCCGGGGAGGCGGCACCTGCTCTGGGCGCCAGCTGATTCGGAGCAGCAGCGGGTCGCCCGCTGGGCGCTGCTCGCGGCGCTCGCGGTCTACCTGGTCCTGACCGCCGTCGGCGCCGTGGCCCGGCTGCCCTGAGCCCGTGCTCGAGCTCCGCGAGGTCAGCTACCGCTACCCGGGCATCGCTCGTCCGGCGCTCGAAGGGGTCGAGCTGGCCGTCGGCGACGGCGAGATCGTCGGACTTGCGGGGCCGAACGGCTCGGGGAAGTCGACGCTGTGCCTGCTCGCTGCCGGTGTCGCGCCGGGGTCCATCGGGGGCGAGCTCCGGGGCGACGTCCTCCTCGACGGGAGGTCGCTTCGCGGCCGCCGGCCGTACGAGCTGGCCAGCTCGATCGGGCTCGTGTTCGCGAATCCGCACGCCCAGCGCACGAGAGTCGCGTCGACGGTCTTCGAGGAGGTCGCGTTCGGCCCGATGAACCTGGGCCTGCCAACCTCCGAGACGGTGGGCCGCACGAAATCGGCGCTTGCTGCGATGGCGATCGAGGATCTGGCCGAGCGGCATCCCGACCGGCTCTCCGGCGGCCAGACACAGCTCGTGGCGATCGCCTCGATGCTGGCGATGCAGCAGCGGCAGCTCATCCTCGACGAGCCGGTCGCCGAGCTCGATCCCGATGGCCGTGAGCTCGTGGTCGAGGCCCTTCGACGGGTCGCGAGCTCCGGCACGGGCGTCCTGATCGCCGAGCACGGCCTCGACGTCCTGTCGCGGCTGTCAGTGCGCGTCGTCCACCTGGACGGCGGCCGAATCGCCCCGGCCCAGCCCAAATCGCCCACCTCGGCCGCCCCGGCCGAGCCGCGACCACAGCCGACGCGGTCCGATGCTCCGGTCGCGATCCGCTGCTCCGGCCTCGAATTCACGTACCCGGACGGGACCCGTGCCCTCGACGGCATCGACCTGACGATCCCCGCCGGCGAGCCCGTCGCGATCACCGGCCGCAATGGGTCGGGGAAGACGACGCTCGTCCGCACCTGGAACGGACTGCTTCGCCAGACGGCCGGTTCGATCGAGGTGGCGGGCAAGTCCACGGCGGGTCAGCGCGTCGCGACCTTGGCCCGATCGGTCGGCCTGACGTTCCAGGACCCCAACGAGCAGATCTTCGCGGGGACCTGCCGCGAGGCGGTCGCGTTAGGGGCGCGGAACATCGGGCTGCGGGGCGACGAGGTCGATGCCGCGGTGGACGAGGCGCTCGATGCCGTCGGGCTCAGCGACGAAGCCGGGACGAACCCGTACGACATCGGAGCGTCCAGGCGGCGCCTGCTCGCGATCGCGAGCGTCCTCGCCATGCGGACGCCGATCGTCGTCCTCGACGAGCCGACGATGGGCCTTGACATCTCAGAACGAGCCCGCGTCGGCTCGATCGTCGCGTCGCTCGCCGCCGCCGGTCGCACCGTTGTCGCGATCAGCCACGACGCGCGTTTCGTCGCCGGTGCGTTCGATCGCTCGATCGTGATCGATCGGGGCCGGTTCGCTCGGTAGTATTCAGGGCCTCTCGCCGATCCCTGGAGCCCGATGAACTGTCGCGTGTGCGGCACGCCCAACCCCGAGGGCGTCGCCTTCTGCATCAACTGCGGGACGCCGTTCGCCGAGTCGTGCGCCGTCTGTGGCGCGGCCCGGATCGGCAA
>JBPYEM010000018.1:0-5825 GCA_051985205.1 Candidatus Limnocylindrales bacterium
GCCGGTGGCCGGATGGAGCTGGCGCAGCTCTTCACCCGTCCGACGTGGCGCGTCCTCAACCCCTACGCGACCTCGGACCCGGCGATCTTCCTCTGCTCGGCGTCGACGCCTCCGGGCGGCGGGATCCACGGGATGCCGGGAATGCACGCCGCGCAGTCGGCACTGCGACGCCTCGGGGTGAAGGGCCGGCGTCGCTGAGGCGATCGCGTCGACGCCGACCGATCAGCGATCCGTGCCGGCGAGACGGCCCATGGGATCCGAGGCCTCGCTCAGCACGCCGTCCTCGAGCGACCTCGCGCCGAGGTCGAGGCGGGATCGCACGCGGTCGAGCGTCGCCATCGCCGAGGCGATCTGTTGGGAGGAGGCCGCCAGGTCGTTGCCCGTGCTCGACGCCAGGTCGGTCATCCGCGCATACATCGCCCGAAGCCGGCGGATCTCCGCGTCGATCGCGGCTCTGGACGGGTGCGTGGGCGGCAGCGCGTCGCGGACGCGCTCGGCGTCTCGCCAGACGGCGAGCACCTCTTCGATTGCGAGCGTCATGAAGGTCTCACCCTCATCACTGGGGAGGACGCTCGGACGACCTACGGAACCTCGGCGTCCGGCTCCACATCGTCGATCGATGTCGACGATCGCTCCGTCCGGTTGCCGGCAAGCTCCTCCGCCTGGGCTCCGTACATGATCTCGCGAGCCTTGGCGGTCACCGCTTCGGCGAGCTCGTGGAAGCGCGGCGACGAAACCGGCTCTCGACGCTTCGCCGTCTCGAGACGACGCAGGTCGGCAACCTTGCCCAACAGGGCGTCGGAGTCGCGCGCGAGCTCGTCATGGTCGTCCGTCACATCGTTCCTCCTCGGCCGACGTACCGGCTCGAACGGTACGGCTGGACGCTGACGCCGTCGTTTCGGTGGCCGGGCCCGGCGTTTCAGTGATCTCACGCGGCCCGTTCGCCATCCGCCTCACGACCACGAGTTGACGCCTCCGTCGAATGACGGAGGCGTCACGGGTGGCGTGGACGGACGAGATCCGCCGAAGGCCGAGCGGTCAGCTGGTTCCGGATGTCGTGCCGCTGGTCGCCGATCCCCTCGATCCTTCGACCGACCGACCGGACTGGCTGGACGGATCGGATCCGGAGCGTGATGTCCCGGTGCGAGATGAACCCGAGCCCGAGCTGGTCCGGGCGGTCGTGGATCGGCCGCTCGTGGCGGTCCCGCTCCTCGAGCTCGCGGACGAGCCGCTCCTGCGCTTCCCGGCCATCTCGTCGAGCGGCTGCGAGACCGCGTGCTCGACCTGGTCGATCAGCCGGCCGCCGGTCGGACCCATCATCCGCTTCTCGGCGGTGGTCGCCGGCAGCGCCAAGCCGATCGCCGTGCCGACGGCGACCGCAAGCGCGCCGAACGCCAGCGGGTTCGACTCGACGGCACGCTGCGCCCCGGCGAGGGTGTCCGCGGCTGTCGAGCCGAACGTCTCTGCGGCGCGGGACGCCCGGTCGCCAAGCTCGTCGACGCTGTCGCCGATCGACTGGCGCGCGTCGGCCGTCGCGTTCTCGAACGCCGCCGAGGCGCTTCGAGCACGACGATCCAGCGCGTCGCCGACATCGAAGGGCCCGCGATCCGATCGCCGCCAGCCGTCGCCAGTCGCGACCCAGCCGGTTCGCAGCGGGCGCCGGTTCGGCGAGGGAGCGCGCGAACTGCTCCCGGACTGCGACCGGCTGACCACCAGCCAGCCGATCCCGATTCCGGCGAGCGCGGCCGGGACGGGGTTGCGCCGGATGGTGTCGAGGATCCCTTCGCCCGTCTGCTGGACGGTCTCGCCGGCGTTCGAGACAAGATCTGATGCCGTCGTGGACATGTCGTTCACCTTCGATTCGATTCGGCCGATGGTGGCGTCGCGAACGGCGTCGCCGGCGCGTCCGGCAACGGCCGACGGAGCCAGCCGCTCACCCAGCGCGTCGACCGTGTCGGCCATCTCGGAGCGCGTGGCCGCGATGTCGACGAAGATCGCCTCGACCTCCGGCTCTTCCTCGACGAAGGCGTCCCCGGCACGCGGGTCGTTGAATCCAGGGTCATCACGGTCGGTCATTTCCATTGCTCCTTCGCCCACTCGGTGTCGTCGCGGAGCGACTCGATCGTCCGCCTCGGCGTCAGATCGGTTCGCGCGATGGTGGTTCGACCCGCCGCGATCAGGGCGCCGCCGATCAGCACGACGACGATGCCGACGATCAACGCCGCGAGCCACGGGTCGACGCCCGCCTGGATCACGAGCAGCACGATCGCGGCCACGATCGCGAGTGCGCCCGCGTACGCGAGGGCGCCGCCGGCGCCAACCATGGCCGCGCCACGGCCGGCTTCGGTCGCCCGGCTCGCCATCTCCGCGCGCGCGAGCGCGATCTCCTGGCGCATCAGCGTCGACAGCTGGCGGGACAGGTCCGAGACGAGCTGCCCGATCGAGCGCTCCTCCGTTTGCGAATCCATCGTCAGCCTTCCGTTTCCGTCCCGTTCCAGCCCGTCGTGCCACGCCGGACCGTCTGCGAGCCGTTGCCCGGCGCCATCGGCTCGGCACCGCTCCGGAGGAGGCGCCCAACGACCAGCCCGAGGGCCAGCCCGGCGCCGATCACGACGACCGGCTGCCGGCGCGCAAGCTGCTCGGCGTCATCCAGCACGTCGCGTGCGTCGTGATCGCCAACGTAGGAGGCCAGCTGGTCGACGCGGTCAGCGGCCGTAGCCGCGACCCCCGCGATCTCGGGGCGGTCGCTCCTGAGCTGATTGCCGGCACCCCGGATCGCGCCGGCGACCTCGTGCAAGGCCTGGCCGGTTCGCTGCATCGCAGCCGACGCCTGGGTCTCGGCCGCGGAACCGGCGGAGTCGGCGATCTCGCCAGCCGCTTCCTGGAGACGAACCGGTGAGCTCGTCGTCGACCGACCGGCCGACCGGTGCGTGGCGTCTGTCGTCATGCGGGCACCTCAGATCCACCGGTTCGGCGACCGGCGCTGCGAGAGCCTGGGGGTCGCTCAAGTGTCGGAACCACGAGGACTCTGTGGCCCCGGCGCTGCCCGAAGCGATCTGTCAGGGACGTATCACGGAGCGCGGCCGAGCTTGCGGCGGAGGGCCGAGGTCCCGATCAGCGCTCGAGGACGGCTTCGAGCTGCGGCGCGTGTTCCCGCTTGTGCCCGTACATGGAGTACACGGCGAGGTCGTCCAGGGCGTATTCCGGGCCGTACCACGGGATCGTCCCGACCCTGGTCCAGGTCTCGCTCGGGACGAGCCCCGCGAGGCGCATGGCGCGGACGTTGGCGTCGCGGAGCTCAGCCAGGATCGCCTCGACGGACCAGTCGCGTCGCACCACGGCCTGCTCATCGTTGAAGGTGGCAGGACTCGCGGCTGTCAGCTCGGACTCCATCGGCTCGCCGACGAAGGCCGCGAGGACGTCCGCGAACCGGACCTCGAACGCACCGAGGTGCCCCACGAGGTCCTTGGTCGTCCAGACGCCGAGCGCGACGACGTCCCAGTCTTCCGGCCCGAGCCGATCCAGGACCCGCTCGATGTCGCGGTGGCCGTAGCGGAGGACGTCGATGACGTTCACTCCGTCAGCGTACGGTGCGACGATGACGCCCGGGAGGCCGTCGCGCGACGGACGGCCGGGATCGCCGCCCGGGGGGTCCGAACGCGAGGGCTAGGCCGGCGACGCCGGCCGGTTCGCCGCCCAGTCACGGACCACGCGATCGAGGACGGGCAACGGCATGAGGCCCGACCCGAGCACCGTGTCGTGGAATCCCCTGATGTCGAACGACGAGCCGAGCTCCGCCTCGGCGTCGCGACGCATCCGCTGGATCTCGAGCCGGCCGATCATGTAGGCGAGCGCCTGGCCTGGTGTGACGGCATACCGGTCGATCTCGGGCACGATCTGACTGACGGCCATGGGCGAGTTCTCCGTCATGTAGTCGATCGCCCGCTGGCGGCTCCATCCCAGCGCATGCATGCCCGTGTCGACGACCAGCCGGCAAGCCCGCATCGAGTCCGCCTCGAGCATCCCCATCCGGTCGAGCGGCGTGGAGTACAGCCCCATCTCGTCCGCGAGTCGCTCCGTGTAGAGCCCCCAGCCCTCGCCGTACGCCGCAATGAACGCGCGCTTCCGGAACTCCGGGATGGACGTCAGCTCCGACGAGATGGCGAGCTGGAGGTGGTGGCCGGGGATCCCTTCGTGGTAGGAGGTCGCCTCGATCTGGTAGCGGCCCCAGCCGGTGGGGTCGGCCGTGTTCATGAAGAAGACGCCACCGCGCGAACCGTCCCTCGCCGGCGGGAAGTAGAACGCGATCGCGCCGGTCTGGACCTCTTCGACATCGCAGCCGGCCTTCGGCAGGATGCCGAACCAGTCGCCCATCGCGCCGGTCGCCTTGGCCAGCGCCGCCTTCGACGCCGTGACGATGTCGGCACCGTTCGTGTGGTGGAGCGCGGGATCGTCCCGGAGCCTCCGGAAGATCTCCGGCACGTCGCTCGTCCCGAGGACCTCCTGCCCGAGCACCCGGTATTCGGCAGAGAGCTTCTCGATCTGGCGCAGGCCGATGTCGTGGATCTCCTGGGCCGAAAGGTCGAGCGTCGTGTGATACCGGACCAGCCGGTCGTAGACGGCATCGCCGTCGGCGAGCCACAACAAGCCGACGTGGGAATCGTCGCGAGCGTGCGGCCGGACGCGATCGCGGATCGTGTCCCGGTAGGCCGCCATCGCCGGCCGGACGTCCGTCTCGATCGCGTCGCGGAGCCGGACCCGCCAGGCGTCGGGATCCTCGACGCCGGTCGGCTCGGCGGTATGGAGGAGGGGATCCTGGTCGATCGGCCCTGCGAGCCATGCGTCGATCTGGGTCACTGTGTCGTCGATCGCGAAGGCCGCCGGCGTCCGGCCATTGGCGACACCGTCCATCAGGCGGTCGGCCATGTCCCGGAAGTTCGTCGCCATCCCGTGGACCTTCGTGATCATCGCCTCCGCGACGTCCGCGTTCGGGATCGGGAACTTCGGCATCCGGACGGGCAGCCCGGCCTGCTGGCCGAAGATCGGATCGACACCGAACTCCTCCAGCCGGGATTCGAGGATCTCCGCGTTGCGGCGCCCGTCGAAGATCAGCATCTCGCGGGTGATCGTGTCCTCGGCTGACAGACCGTCGGCGGGGATCGCCTCGGCCCGGGCCGCGAAGGCGAGCCGCGTCTGCCGCTGGGCTTCCTCGCCGGCCCGGCTCGCATCGTCGTACAGGTCGGCGTGATCGTAGTTGCCCATCATGTGGCCCCAGCTCGGCCAGGCGGTGAGCAGGAACTCGAAATACTCTGCCGCGAGGGCGTTGACGTCGTCGGGCACAGCCTGGCCTCCGGTCGCGGGCAACATGGTGTCGTGACCGCCCAGACTAGCCGGAACGACGTTGCCGAGAGCGGCATCAGCCGCCAGAATCCCGCCTCATGACCGACCGACCGATCCCGCTCGTGGACCAGCTCCGCTTCATGCGCTCAGAGCTCCGTCGTGGCGTTGGCGACACGTCCGACGCGGACGGTGCGCGCCGCGTCGAGCCGATGAACTCGATCGGCTGGATCGTGGCCCACATGGCCTGGCAGGAGCAACGGCAGTGGCTGATCCGCGGGCAGGGACTCGCGCCGGTCCGGCCGGACCTCGAGGAGATCGCGCCGAACGGCGGTCCCGCGACGACCCCGTCCCTCGCCGCGATGCTCGCCGCGCATGCGGCCGTCGCCGGCGCATCCGATGCCTGGCTCGACGGGCTCAGGGAACCGGACCTCGCGGAAGAGCTGCCGGGACCCGGCCCGCAGCGGACGGTGGGGTCCGCGCTGCTC
>JBPYEM010000019.1:0-5128 GCA_051985205.1 Candidatus Limnocylindrales bacterium
CCCGCGACCGCCGTCGACACGATCCGGGCCATCGGCCGGAGGCCAAGCTCACGCGCGCGGTCCGCCTCGACGAGGAGGACCGCCGAGGCACCGTCGTTGATCCCCGAGCTGTTGCCCGCCGTGACCGATCCGCCCTCGCGGAACGCCGGCCGAAGCTTCCCGAGCGCTTCCGTCGTCGTGTCGGCTCGGGGGTGCTCGTCGCGCTCGACCACGACCGGCGGGCCCTTCTTCTGGGGCACCGCGACCGGCACGATCTGGCGATCGAAACGACCCTCGTCGATCGCACGAACGGCCTTCCGGTGCGAGTCGAGGGCGAAGGCATCCTGGCGCTCGCGATCGACCGACCAGCGCTCGGCGACGTTCTCCGCGGTCTCGCCCATCGAGTAGGGGTAATGGAGCGCCGCGAGGGCCGGGTTGAGGAACCGCCAGCCGAGGGTCGTGTCCTCGAGCTCGCGCGGGCCGCGGTCATACGGGGCGGACGGCTTGGCCATCACGTACGGCGCTCGCGTCATCGACTCGACCCCGCCGCCGATGAAGACGTCGCCGTCGCCCACGGCGATCGCATGGGCGGCTGTGTTCACGGCCTGGAGGCCCGACCCACAAAGGCGGTTGACGGTCAGGCCGGCCACATCGACCGGCAGCCCGGCGAGCAGGAGCGCCATCCGGGCGACGTTGCGGTTGTCCTCGCCGGCCTGGTTGGCGGCGCCGAGGACGACATCCTCGATCAGGCTCCCGTCGATGCCGGACCGCTCGACGACGCAGCGGATGGCCGCAGCGGCGAGGTCATCCGGCCGGACCGCCGCGAGCGCGCCGCCGTAGCGGCCGATCGGGGTCCGGACCGCGGCCACGACCCAGGCCTCCCGGAGGGACCGACGAAGATCGCGTGTCACGGGCGGATTGTATGGGCCGGCCCGCACTCAGCCGATCCGGCCCATCGCGCGGCCGTCGGTCAGGGCAATGCCTGGATGATCGTCCCGGCCTGCGTCTCGTCGGATGCCGTGGCGAAGATCACGGCGTCGCCGTGGAAGTAGACGTACTGCTTGTCGCCTCCGTTCGACGAGCTGGTGACGAAGACCGACTTGCCGCCGACCGTCGCCTGCGTGGCGGTCTCGCCGCCCTTCTGGACAGCGGCCAGCATCACCGACTGGAGCTGGCCCTGGTCGACGCCGGCAACGCGGAAGATCCCGGCGCCGCAGCCCGATGTGGAGAAGGCGAACGCGAACGTCACGTCGCTGGGCGTCTTGCCGAGCTGCGAGAGTCCCGCGACGAATTCCGAGGCACCGGTGCTCGCGAGGCTCGCCCCGCTGACGCTTGCCTTCGTTGCCTTGGCCCCGCAGAGCTGATCGGGCAGGAGCGCCTCGAGATCCTTGGCCTCGCTTGGCAGCGAGAAGCTCGGCAGGGCGATGCTTGGTGCGGCACCGGAGGACGTCGCTTCCGACGGCGCCGCCTCGGACGGCGTCGTCTCGGAGGCGGCGACGGACGCCTCTGTCGATGGCGCGGCGACGGACGGCGCGGCTGCGGTTGAGGCAGACGGGCTCGACGCTGCGCCTCCGCACGCGGCGACGACGAGCAACGCGCCCGACGCGAGCGCAAGGACGAGGCTTCGAGATTGCATCAGAGATCCTCCCGGATGCGCGCGGACGGGACAGGTCCGCTGGCGCACAGCGGAGTCTAGGGCGAATGCCGAAACGTGCCGTCTCCGACCAACGCCGCTCCTCAGGGCGGCGACTCGCCCTCGAACGGGCCGAAGGGATGGGCGGCCCCGAGCTTCAGCGCCAGGTCGACGTCCGCTCGCGATGCGACGCCTTCGTCGACGGCATGCTCGGCCTCCGCCCGGATCGCCCCGAGGATCCGGTTCCGGATCGCGTCGCCGCTCAGCGCGGACGAGACGCCGGCCGTCGCCGCGAACCGATCCGCGATCGTGCGCCGGCGGCCGTCCGCGTAGCGGTAGAACCCCTCGCCCGTCTTCCGGCCGAGCCGGCCGGCGTCGATGAGCTCCGCCTGGATGGGCGACGGCCGGAGCCGATCGGGCCGGCCCAGGCCCTCCCAGATCGCGGTCGCCGCAGCGGTCGTTACGTCGAGGCCGGTGAGGTCCATCAGCTCGAACGGTCCCATCGGGAACCCGGCCTCCCGGATCGCCGCATCGATCTGCTCGACGCCCGCCTCGGCGGACTCGACGATCCGCAGCGCCTCGATGGTGAATGGCCGGTTCACGCGGTTGACGATGAACCCAGGGCGATCCGCCGAACGCACGGCCGTTCGCCCCCACGAGGCAACGAGTCGTGACGCCTTGCGGGTGACGTCGTCCGCCGTCCACTCCGTCGGGACGACCTCGACGAGGCGCATCACTGCCGCAGGGTTGAAGAAATGGAGTCCGAGCACCCGCTCCGGATGGGCGGTCTCGGCAGCGATCGCCCGCACCGGCAGGGCGCTGGTGTTGGTCGCGAGGATCGCCTTCGGGTCCGCGACCGCGTCGAGCGTCCGGAAGATCGTCTGCTTGAGCGAGAGCGACTCGAGCGCCGCCTCGATCGCGACGTCGGCGGGATCACCCACCTCCTCCAGGACCTCCGTCCGGCGGAGCCGCGCCATCCGCTCGTCGACCCAGTCGTCGATGCCGGCCGGGTCGTCGAGGACCTTGGCAGCGCGGCGCGTCAGCCCGTCGCCGATCCGATCCGCGGCGCGCTCGAGGGCGGGCTCGTCGACGTCGTGGAGGATCACCTCGTGGCCGGCCTCCAGGGCGAGCTGGGCGATCCCCGCTCCCATCACGCCGGCTCCGACGACCCCGACGAGTAGCAGCTGGCTCATCCCTCGAGGGTAGGCCGTCACGAACACGCCCGCGCGACCGGCGGTCGCGCGGGCGTTGGTGGTGGCGTCGGGGGCCGGCCCTCCGGCCGGCCCCCGGACTCGAAGGCTGGATCGATCAGCGGCGGTTCGACCGGACGCGGATCGCGCTCAACCGGGAGCCCGGGAGGGGCAGCGTGAGGAGAACGATCAGCGCGGACAGACCGAAGGCCACGACCCGCCAGCTGTCATCGCTGGGCTTCGGCGCAGACGCGGTCGAAGCGGTGTCGGTCGCCGGCGGGGTCCCGACGGCCGCGAGAACCTCACCACCGCCGCCCGACGTCGTGCCGCCTGCCGGCGGCGTGCCTTCCGCACCGAGCTCCGCGCCGGTCGGCGACGCGCTCTCGGACTCGGTCGCCTCTTCGGAGCCGTTCGGCGACATGGAGGGCGAGCCCTCAGCGGGGAGCTCACTGCCGGTCGGCGAGGCCGATGGCGTGCCCTGACCCGGCAGCTCGCTGCCCTCCGGGCACTCACTGCCTTCAGGCGACTCACTGCCCTCGGGCGACTCGCTGCACGACGGCGTCGTCGACGGCGAACCCTGCTCCGGCAGCTCGCTGCCAGTGGACGATGGGCTCTCTTCGGTGCTCGCCGATGGCGAACCCTGCTCCGGCACCTCGCTGCCGGTGGGCGACGGGCTCTGCGGCGACGATGGGCCGCAGTCGACCCAGAAGACCTTCATCTTGTCGTGCTTGTCCGTGTCGCCGTTCCAGAACAGCTTGTAATGGCCGTCGGGAAGCGAGTAGGCACCCTGCTCGGGCTGGCGGTCTTCGCCATCGCCGGCGGTGTCGTACGTCCCGGCGAGGACGACGGTGCCCTTCTGACCGGTTGGTGCCCACGCCTGGATCTCCCATGACCCGACCTGGACCGGGTCGGCGAAGTAGAAGTGGAGATGGAAGGTGCAGACGTGCGGTTCGTTGCGGACCTCGCTCGGCGAGGGCTCGCCCGCGCCGTCGTGGATCTTCACGGTCCCGTTGTTGCCCGTGGTGTCCTGGTGGGCGAGGGCGGAGGGCCCGAGGCCGGCATAGGCGGCAAGCAGGATCGCGGCCAGAAGGCCGGCCGCCCGGATCACGGCGGCAAATGAGCGGTTGCGCATACGGTCTCCGTCAGCTGATCGTGGTTCAGTCGACGGGTTCTGGGCGCTCCGTCGCCGGGGGTCGATTGAAGGAAAGCGCCGCGAGGCGAACACCCGGCACCGCCCGGGACGGTGAAACCATTGAATGGGCGTGACAGGGACCTTCGTCCGGTGCGGGCCGGCACCGGACGCGGTTCAGACGGGCTTGAACGCCTCGAACGGCTGCCGGCAGCCCCGGCAGTAGAAGAGCGAACGGCAGAGTGTCGGACCGAACGCAGAGCTCATCGCGACGTCCGGCGAATCGCAGTGCGGGCAATGGACGTCCGCGGGATCGGCCGGCGGCGCGATGCCGGCCCTGCGGAGCCCGGCCCGGCCGGCGCGCGTGAGACGGTCGGTCGTCCAGGGCGCCTCGAACGTAAAGCTGACCTCGACGGGCTGGCCGAGGACCGCGAGCGCGTCGGTCACCGCCGCTCGGATCACGTCGAGCGCCGGGCAGGCGACGAACGTCGGCAGCAGCTCGACCTGGATCACCTCGTCGACGCGGACGCGATGGACCAGCCCGAGATCGACGATGGAGACCGTCGGAATCTCGGGATCGACGACGCCGCGCAGGATCGACCGGACCATCGCCTCCCGGATAGCGGCCGGCGGGGTCGGCACGAGCCCGAGCGTGGGAATGCGGGCGCCGGCCGTCACCAGATCGCCTCCGGCTCGGAACGGCGAACCGAGGTGAACTCCGCGTGCAGGGCCCGGAACGCGTCCGAGTGACGGGTGCGGGCAGTGGCGGGGTCCGCGGCGGGTGGCAGCGTCGGAAGTCCGAGCCGCTGGAGGGTGGCGTCCGCCTCGGAGCGCCAGCCCGCCTCGATCTCGGCCCACGGTTGGGCGAGGATCGCGTGGCGGACCAGTGCCGGTTCGCCGGGGAGCGGCGCAAGGACGGTCCAGGCATCGGGTCCCATCGCGCCGAGGGCTGCCGTCATCCGGCTCCGAGGCTCGCCACCCGCGCGGGCCAGCCGCTCCAGCCAGGTGTCGACATGCATCCGGTGATAGCGCTCCTCGCGGCGGAGCTTCGCGACGAGCTCCCGGAGCGGCCCGTGGCTCGTCTCCGCGAGGGCCGCCAGACGGGCCGCGTCGGCGGTGTCGTAGAGCCAGCGCCGGACGATCGTGTCGGCCCAGTCGCCGCGCGGATGGTCGAGCAGCCGCGCGTGAAGGTAGCCC
>JBPYEM010000020.1:0-11796 GCA_051985205.1 Candidatus Limnocylindrales bacterium
GGATCGGCGCGCACCTTCTCCGGCGACCCCTCGGCGATCTTCTCGCCGTGGTCCAGGACCGTCACCCGGTCGCTGACGCCCATGACGACCCGCATGTCGTGCTCGATCAGCAGGATCGTGACGCCGAGCTCGGACCGGATCCGGGCGAACAGGGCCGTCATCTGGCTCGTCTCGACCGGGTTCATCCCGGCGGTCGGCTCGTCGAGAAGGAGGAGCTTCGGCTCGCTCGCGAGGGCCCGGGCGATCTCCAGCCGGCGCTGATCGCCATACGGGAGGTTCCGTGCCGTCTCATCGTCGTGTCGGCGGAGCCCGACGAAGGCGAGCCACTTGCGCGCCTCTTCCTTCGTTTGCTGTTCCTCGCGGCGGTGGCGCGGCAACCGCAGGGCCGCGTCCAGGAGTCCCGCGTGCATCCGCGAATGCATCCCCACGAGGACGTTCTCCAGGACGGTCATGTTCTGGAAGAGCCGGATGTTCTGGAAGGTCCGCCCGACCCCCCGGGCGACGATCTCGTTCGGCCGCGCGCTGCGGAAGACGCCGGCGCGACGAAGGATCCGCATGTACCACGGCGGCCGGACGACGGCGAACAGGAGCGAGGCGACGAGGAGGCCGAGCGCGGCCAGGATCAGCAGCTCCCCGACGGTCTGGACGCCGCTCGCGATCGCGAGCACGCCGATGAGCAGCACGGGCACCGGTGCGGCGAACCAGAAGATCGGCTCCGCCCACGCCCGGACGGGTCGCGCGACCATCCGCTCGCCGAGGAAGTCGATCCCGCCCTGCGTCGGATCGATGAGACCGGCGATCACGTTGAAGAACGTCGTCTTCCCGGCCCCGTTCGGACCGATGAGGCTGACGATCGAACCGGCCGGAATCTCGAAGTCGACGTTTCGAACGGCGACCAGGCCACCGAACCGCTTCGTGACCTGACGCGCCCGCAGGATGACGCCGCCGTCCGGTCCGCGATCGGGCGCCGGGACGGACGCTGGCACGGCCTCGGCCGTCATGCGGCGCCGCTCACGACCTCGGTCGGCACCTCGTCGCCGGCCTCATGGAGCTCGCGTCGCCGGCGACGGCTCGGGAAGAGCCCCTCGGGTCTCAGGAGCATCATCCCGACGAGCGCCAGGCCGTACAGCAGGTACTGATAGTTCAGGAAGTTGATCGAGCTGATGTCGATCGTCAGCGGACCCAGCGCGAAGGCCGGCAGGTGGAGGCCCTGGACGAAGCTGCCAAGCTGCTTGAGGCCCTGGCTCTGGATCTCGTAGATGACGAAGGCCCCCAGGCACACGCCCCAGATGTTGCCCATGCCGCCGAGGACGACCATCGCCAGCGCGGTGAACGACACGGTGAAGTCGAACTGATCCGGCGTGACGGTCGACAGCTTCCCGGCGAAGAACACGCCCGCGAAGCCGGAGGTCGTTGCGCCGATGGCGAACGCGAGGAGCTTCGTGCTGACGGTGTTGATGCCCATGCTCGCTGCGGCGAGCTCGTCCTCCCGCAGCGCCACCCACGCCCGACCGAGCCGCGAATCCTGGAGCCGGTAGAGCAGCATCATCGTGATCGCGATGATCACGAGGGCGGTGATGTAGTAGGGCCAGGGATCCGTGAATCCGAAGCTGTGGATCCCGAACAGCCCATACAGGTCCGGCTGGGCGATCCCGGTGATCCCGTTCGTCCCGTTCGTGAACGTGTCGGCGTTGTTGAAGACGATCGGCACGATCTCGCCGAAGCCGAGCGTCACGATCGCGAGGTAGTCGCCGCGGAGACGCAGCGTGGGTGCGCCGAGGAGGAGACCGAAGATCGCGGCCACGAACGCGCCGACCGGCAGCATGATCCAGAACGGGATGTCCAGGCCGCTGTAGCCGGACGCGCCGTAGGCGTAGGTGTACGCGCCGATCGCGAAGAACGCCGCATAGCCGAGGTCGAGCAGGCCCGCCAGCCCGACGACGACGTTCAGGCCGAGCGCGAGCAGGACGAAGACGCCCGCATCGGCGAAGCCGGTCACGAAGTCCTTCGTCGTCCCGAACCCACTGAACGGTGGGAGCGAGGCGATGACCGGGAGGAACGCCCCGAACAGTCCGACGCCGAGCACGATCGACACGGACTGGTGTTGACCGAGACGCTCGCGAACGGGCGCCAGGCGGGTCCGCAGCGTCTGGACCGTCGTGTTGCCGCTCATGCCCGGTCCGCCAGCTGCTGGCCGAGGATGCCCGTCGGCCGGAAGATGAGCACGAGGACGAGGGCCACGAAGACCGCGGCCGGCGCCCATCGCCCGTAGCCGAACACCGCGACGACGACCTCGACGAAACCGATGACGAAGCCGCCGATCGCGGCGCCGGTCGTGTTGCCGATCCCACCGAGCACGGCCGCGGTGAACGCCTTCAGACCGGCCTGGAAGCCGATCTGGAACTGGGTCACCCCGAAGTAGAGGCCCTGGACGACGCCGGCCGCGCCGGCGAGCGCCGACCCGATGAAGAACGTCAGGGCGATCGTCGTGTTGATGTCGACGCCCATGAGCTGCGCGGCCTCGCGGTCCATCGCGGTCGAGCGCATCGCGCGGCCGAGCCGGGTCCGTGTGACGAACGCCTGCAGGGCGAACATCAGGACCAGGGCGAGGACGATCACGAACAGGTTGATCAGGCTGATCGTGATCGGCCCGATCGTGAGGAACGTGTTCGGGATGATCTGCGGCGAGGTGACGATCGAGTTCGAGATCCCGACGTAGATGATGTTCTGGAGGATGAAGCTCACGCCGATCGCGGTGATCAGGGGAGCGAGCCGGGGGGCGTTGCGCAGCCGGCGATACGCCAGCCGCTCGATGAGGACACCGACGATCCCCATGACGACCATCGAGACGAAGAAGGCGAGGGCCAGCACGACGGCCAGCTGGACCGGGTCGTTGATCGCGCCGGTGAAGCCGAGCGTCGTCAGCAGCCACCACGACACGAACGAGCCGCACATGAAGATCTCGCCGTGGGCGAAGTTGATGAGCTCGATGATCCCGTAGACCATCGTGTAGCCGAGGGCGATCAGGGCGTAGACCGCGCCGATGGTCAGCGCGTTGACGAACTGCTGCTCGGTCTGGGAGAGGGCCTGATCGAGCGGCATCTCCTGGTGGAGATTGTTCGCTTCATAGATCACGCCGAGGTAGATGAGCAGGAACGCGACCACGATGGTCACGACGAGATAGACCGGACCCCGCCACCGGCCCAGGATCGGTCCGGTTCGGGCTGTGCCTGCCGCGACGCTCGTCACCGGTGTCTCGCTCCTCGGGCTCCGGCTTGCCTGGACGTGGTCGAGTGGGTCCGTGCGGCACGAGCCGGAGCGTCCGCCAGGGACGCTCCGGCTCGATCAAACGATCGCGATTGGTCGCGCTACTTGACGGGATCCGCCGTGAAGTCGCGCTGCTTGAAGAAGGTCCAGTCCTTGGCGGTGGCGTCGTACTTGTAGTACGAGATCGTGTGCTGGGTCGTGTCGCCGTTGGCGTCGAATCCGACCTTGCCGAGGACCGTGTCGTACGTGTGGCTCGTGTCCGCGACGTACGCCCGGATCGCTTCCCGGAGCTTCGCCATGTCGCCGCCCGCACTCGCGCCAACCGCCTGGAGAGCGGTCAGGAAGATCTGGGTGCACGCATAGCCCGGGGCGCTGTAGGAACCCGGATCGCTGTTGAACTTGGCCTTGTAGTCCGTCTTGAACTTGTCCGGGTTCGGGATGTCGTGGATCGCGGCCACGGTGCTGTAGGTGTTCGCGTCACCGGCGTCGCCGGCGATGTTCAGGAAGGTGCTCGCCGTCGCGGCCGAGCCGTCGTTGACGCCGTCGCCGCCGACGAACGGGATGTTCGCCAGGTTCTGCTGCGCCATCTGCTTGCGGAAGAGGCCCAGGCCGGACGTCGTGACGCCGCCGTACATGACGATCGCCGGGTTCAGGCCCTTGGCGGTCGTGACGTAGCTCGTGAAGTCCGTGGTCTTGTCGGAGACGCCGTCTCGCTTGAGGATCTGGCCGCCGAACTTCGTGTAGGCATCCGTGAAGCCGTCCGCGAGGCCCTTGCCGTACGTCTGCGTGTCGTCGAGGACGTAGGCGGTCTTGGCGCCGACGGTGTTGTAGGCGATGTCGGCGGTGCCGGCACCCTGGTTGTCGTCCGTCGTCGCGACGCGGATGTAGGCGATCTTGTCCGGATTGGTCTTGCGCAGCGCCTTCGCGGCATCACCCTTGGTCAGGGCGACGGCCGTGTTGGCGGGGCTGCACTGCATGAGCCCGGCGCCGTTGCTGACCGGGATCTCGGCCTGCGCCACGCTCGAGTTGTACGGACCGACGACGAACAGCACCGCCGAGTCGTTGGCCAGGGTCTGCATGTTCTTCGCGCCCTGGTCGGCGTTGTGCTTGCCGTTGACCGCGTCGTCCTGCTGGTTGATCGTGACCGTGAAGCCCGGGACCTGGATCTGGGCGAGAGCCAGCGCCACGCCGTTCGCGGTCGGGACGCCGTTCGGGGCCTCGCCACCCGTCATCGGCAGCTCGATGCCGATCTTGATCGCGGTTCCCCCGCCGCCACCGCCACCACCGCCGCCGCTGCCGCTCGCGCTCGGTGTGCTCGAGCACGCGGACAGGGCCAGGACGGACACGCCGGCGAGCGCGCCCAACTTGCGGAACTTCATGCACTTTCCTCCTCGAACGCCCGTCGTCCGGGTAGCCCCCGGAACGACCCCGGTCGACGTTCCTCCGCCCTCCCGATCCCGTCTCCGTGGCGTGTCCCGCTGCCCGATGCGTCGCCCACCCGTGGCGCCTGCCGGAGCAGAGGGTCGAGGTGGATGCGAACGGCGGTGCGTGACGGACCACGACACAGGGACGCTGGCTCGGGCGGCGCGCAGGTTGCCGCCGAAGCGATGCCGTATCATAGACATCGGCGGACCGAATGCAACACCGGTCCGGCGCGGCCCCGGGCGTGGCTGTGAGCCTCCGGCTCCCCACCCGGCGAGGCCCCGCCGCCAGCGGTTGAACGGTCAGCTCCCGATCGGCGAACCAGCGACCCGCGTCGCCTCGCCATCCGCACACGAGGTGCCTTCGCCCGCGTGGAATACCTGATCCGCCCGGCCCGAATCACGGATATCGAACGGCTGGTCGCCCTGGCTGGCGGCCCCGTCCGGCGGTCCGCTGGCTCCGGCTCGATGGACTCGGGCGACCTGCTCCGACAGCTGGTCTATCTCCCGCAGGCGAGCATCTTCATCGCCGAGGCGCGGCGGGAAGTGGTCGGTGGCGCGGTCCTCGCGCTCCGGCCCTCCGTCCTCGCGGGCGGCTTCGTCGGCGCCGTCGACTTCGTCGTGGTCGATCCCGATCACGACGCCGACCGCGTCACGGATGCCCTCCTCGAGGAGATGCTCCGATCGGCGCGCAACAAGGGCTGCAGCATCGTCGAGGCTGCCTTCCCCGACGACCCGGCGGAGCGGACCCGCCTGGAGCGTCATGGGTTCGTCGAAGCAGGTCCGCGCGCGGAGTGTCGAGTGGCCGCGGTCGGAACGGCCCCGGGGCGCACCAGCAACTGAACCGCGACGTCAGGCAGCGCGAATCGCGCCGGCGTCGCTCGTACCAGATCAAGGAGTCAAGGTGGGTAAGAACGTCGCCGTCTTCGTGGACGTGGCGAACATCTTCTATGCGGCCAAGGCGGCCGGAGTCGACATCGACTACGTCACGCTGCTGAAGTCGGCAACGGCCGGGCGGGATTTCGTCCGGGCCTATGCATACACGGGGTTGGACCCCGAGAACGAGAACCAGCGGAACTTCCACTCGTTCCTCGCGCGGAACCATTACAAGGTCGTCAGCAAGGACATCCGCAAGTACGGCGACGGCAAGGTCAAGGCGAATCTCGACATCGAGCTCGTCGTCGACCTGATGAAGACCGCGCGGAACCTGGACATCGCGATCGTCGTGTCCGGCGACGGCGACTTCGCCCCGGCCATCCGGGCCGTCCAGGAGATGGGCGTCCGTGTCGAGGTCATCAGCTTCCGCGGCAACACGTCGAGCGACCTGATCGAGGTCGCGGATCTCTTCACGGACATCACCCAGCTCGCGCGCGTGGACAAGTCGTCGTCGCGGTCCGGGCGCCGGGTGGCCGGTGACGAGGAGGACCTCTCGATGACGGAGGTCCCGGACAAGCAGACGGAGGGGACGGGCACCCGCGGCCGGGGTCGCGGCCGTGGCCGCACCCGCTCCGGCGAGGGTGAGCCGGCCGTCGCATCGAACGGCCGCCGCCGCACGCGCAGCGCGGAGCCGGTCGCCGCGTCCTCGAACGGCGGCGGGAGCCTGACGGTGATGCCGGGCGAGAAGCTGTCGCGAGCGGGCGCGCCCGGCGACCATGCGGTCGAAGCGAACGGTGCCGGCGACGACGCCGAGCCGTTCGACGAGGCCGACCGCGAGGCGCTTGCCGAGGGCGACGCAGAGGGCGAGGGCGGTCATCGCCGCCGCCGGCGCCGCGGTGGACGCGGTCGCGGACGCGGCCGAGGCCGGGGTGACGAAGTGGTTGTCGGCACCGGCGAGGAACGTCCGACGGAGTCCGCGGACGACGAGGACGAGGAGGTGGAGATCGATGCCGCCGCTCCACGCGGGCCGCGGACGACGCCGTTCGGCTCCGTCTGGGACTCGCAGCTGGGCGTGCCGAGCGCCGGCCGGACGTCAGTCGAGCCGGTCGACGAGGAGGATTTCGACGAGCCCGAGATCCCGGAGTACCTGATCGCGGAACAGCGCCGTGGACGAGCTGGTCAGGGCGGCGGACGCGGCGGCCGGGGTGGCGGCCGTGGCGGCCGCAGCGCCTACACCGCCGCGATCGAGCGCGAGCGCTTCGGCGGCGGTCGGACCGGCGGGATCAATCGCTACCCCGATGTCAGCGGCCGCGACCGCCAGGGCCCCGGCCGCAGTCCGGGGCCGTCGCGCCAGGGTGGCTATCGGCAGGATCGGCCGGAACGCGTCGAGCGGGCCCCGCGACCGTCGGGTGGAGACCCGTGGTCGGAGGTCCCGCCGGAGCTCGAGGAGATGCTGAGGGCGCAGCTCGCCCAGTCCGGCAAGGGCCGTCCGGCCGCGACGTCGGGACCGGCCAGTCGCCCGTCCGAAGCCGCCGCGGACGTCGTGGCGGCGCCGTCAGGTCCAGGGGGGACGGGTGGTTTCGACGCCGTCGCGGAGGTCGCAGAGGCGGCACCGACGAAGCGGCGGACGACCCGCAAGACGCCCGCGACGGCGGTCGAGACGGCCTCGGACGCCGGTGAGCCGGCGGCGGCCGCAGAGACACCGAAGCGGCGGACGACCCGCCGCTCGACGGCGATCAAGCCGGCAGACGCCGCAGCGGCCGACGCGGCCGAGGCCGAGGCGCCGGCGCCGAAGCGTCGGACGACGCGGCGATCGACGGCGGCGGCAGGCGATGCCGAGGCCGCGACCGCGACCGCGGAGGACGCGGACGCGAAGCCACGCCGGCGCACGACGCGGAAGACCGCCGAGCCGGCCTGACTCCCCGCGCGAGGGCTGACGCATGGTCCTCGATCCGGCTCTCCCCGCGGCGGCGCGGAACGTGCCCGCGGGCGGGGTGTTCCGGACACGCGGCCATCCCCGCGCGGTCGAAGCGATCCGGGCGATGATCGGCGGTCGCCTGCCCCACGCGATCCTGATCGGGGGGGCGGGTGGGATCGGCAAGACGACGCTCGCGCTCGACCTCGCTGCCGGGCTCCTGTGCGACGACCCGGACCCGGCCGCCCGGCCCTGTCGCGCCTGCCGCGGATGCCGTCTCGTCGACCGCGGCATCCATCCCGATCTCCATCGTCTCGCGCCGGCCGGCCCGGGTGACCAGATCCGGATCGGCAGCCGTCTCGAGCCCGAGGACGGGACGGTTCGCCGACTCGCCCTCGATCTCGCGCTGATGCCGGTCGAGGGCGGAGCTCGCGTGGCGATCATCGAGCGGGCGGAGCAGATGGGCGACGACGCGCAGACGGCGCTGCTGAAGACGCTCGAGGAGCCGCCGGCGGGCGTCACGATCGTCCTCTGCGCCGACGACGAGGACCGGCTGATGCCGACCGTCCGGTCGCGGTGCGCGCGGATCCGCCTCGGTCCCGTTCCCATCCGCGAGATCGAGGCGATCCTCGGCGACGCCGGCATCGCGGATCCGCCGGTCGCCGCGCGGCTCGCCCGCCTCGCCGGTGGCCGGCCGGGGATCGCGGCCTCGCTCGCGCGGGTGCCGGACGCCGTCGCGACGCGCGACGAGATCGCTCGGACGCTGCTCGACCTGTCCCGGGCCGGGCCGGCGGAGCGGCTGGCGGCGGCTCGAGGTCTGCTCGGCCGGGCGGCGAACCTGGAGCGGGCGATGCGCGCCGTCGCGGACGACCCTCTCCGGGGAAACGCGTCCGCGTCGCCCGGCGGAGCCGGCGGCTCGGCCGGCCGTCGATCCCGCGGCCGAGGCGCGACAGCCGCCGGGCCGGCCCTTTCGACCGTCGCGCCGGATCCTCCCGAGGATGCCTCCGACGGCGACGCTGACGAGGACGACGAGGTGGTCGGTGCCCGGCGGGCGGCGCCACCCGCGTCCGAGCGCCGGCGGGCGGGAGCGGCGCTCGTCGGACTGTGGCGGGAGGTCGCGCGGGATCTCCTCGTCGTCGCCCTCGGCGCAGACCGCGACGTCCGGGACCCCGCGCTGATCGACGACCTCCGGTCGACGGCGACCGCGCTCGGCGCCGGTCCGTCCGCCGCGACCGACTGGTCGCCTGGACCTCGCGACGGACCGGCCGGGGACGGACCTGCCGCTCACGGCCCGGCCGGGGACGGACCGCCAGCCGGCGACGGACCGACGGCCGGCGACGTTCCCAGCCGGCTGACGGCGTTCCTGGCGCGGCTCGACGCCGCGGGCGAGCTGCTTGCGGCGAACGTCCGCGCGGAGATCGTCCTCGACACCTTGGTCCTCGCCTGGCCTCGCGCCTCCGCCGCGAGCCTTGCGTCGGCCGGTCGTCCGGCCCGAACGGCCGCGGGCGCCTCTCGATGACGGACCCCATGCCACCGGTCGCCGTCCGCCTCGAGGCGACCGTCCGCGGTCGCGTCCAGGGCGTCGGATTCCGCTACTGGGTCGTCCGGCGGGCGACGGACCTCGGCGTCACCGGCTGGGTCGCCAACGAGCACGACGGGACCGTCCGCTGCGTCGCCGAAGGTCCCGCCGAGACGATCGATCGGCTCGAGCAGCTCCTCGGGACCGGCCCGACCGGCGCGATCGTCGACGAGGTCCGCGCCGTCCGGATGCCGGCGACCGGATCGATGTCCGGGTTCGGCGTCCGATCGGCGGGCCACCGGGGCGACTGAGGGTCTCGGTCAACTTCCACTCAACCGCCCGAACGGTGCGGCCGCGCACCGGCTTCCGCTCGCGGAGGGACCTTCGCCGCCGAGCGACAGGACGATCCGCGATATCTGTCCGCACCGGCCGGTCGCATGCTGCAGCGTGATGGAGTCCCGGCCGTCCCTCCCAGCCCAGCCGAGCGTCTCCGAGCCATCGGCCTCGGTGGCGGAGGACCTGCCCGAGCTGTACCGGGAGATCCTCGATCGAGTCGCCGACCTCGAGAAGGTCGGCGCGCGCTCGGATGCCGCGCGCATCCGGGCCGAGGCGACGCGGGCCTACTCGAACGCCTGGGACGAGTCCGCCCGGCGAGTCCTGACCGCATTGATCGCGCGCGCCGACCGAAGCCTCGCGGGGGCGAGCCGATCCAGGGGCTGGTCGCTCCGCCGGAGGCGCTCGGCGCTCGCCCGCTGACGCGGCGGCCGTCTCGCCGAGCCGGCGGTACGCTTCGGCCGTGGCCGAACCCAGCGACGCGACCTCGTCGGTCGCGACCGTCCTCGCCGCCGCCCGAGCGGGCTACGACGAGCTCTACGCCGTCGCCGAGGCGATCGAGGACGAATGGCCCGACACCGACGCCCTCGCCCGCGCCTGGAACGATCGCTTCGACGAGGTCGAGGCGGCGCGCGGGTCGCAGCTCGTGGGGTCCGTCGCGGTCACGGCGGTCGAGACGCTCGTCGCGGAGGCGAGCCGGATCGACGACCCGCATCGGGCGATCGACTGGCTCTCCACCTATCCGCAGGTGGTGCTTCTCGCCCTCGGCGAGATGCCATGACGCACGCTCGCTGATGCGATTCCAGGATGCCGCTCGTGACGCGCGCGCGGTCGTCTATGCCGGGATCCAGGCGGACCCGCTCGTCGCGCGCGCGGCGGAGCTGCTCGCCGATGCGACCCACGCAGAGCGCGTGCTCGCGCGGGCGGCGATGAACGGCGTGTCGACCGACGCGGCGACCTGGCGGGCGATGTTCCCGTCGGTGTTCGGGAGGTCGGACCGGCAAACCGGGTCGCCGGACCGCGCCGAGGCGATCCTCGAGGCGTCACTCGACGTCGCGGGGCGCGGCGAGCAGGTTCGGTCCCAGGTCCGCGGCGCGATCGTGGAAGCGCTGGTGGAGCGGCTCGTCTGGCGTCGACCGGGCGTGTCGTCCGCGTCGGTCCGCCGCGAGCGCCGGGTCCTCTTCGACGGCGTGCCCGCCGAGATCCACCCGTACGACGTCACGGTCGAGGTCGAGGGCCGGGCGGAGGCGATCGACTGCAAATGGGGCGCGCGCGGCATCAACGCGGATGTCCTGCACCAGCTCGACGCCGCGCGCGAGCACGCGGCCGACGAAGACGAGCGACTCAGCATCACCCTCGTCGTCTTCGATTCGCGACGTTCGTGCGAGGTCCGGCTGGGCCGTACGACGGCGCCCCACGCGGCCACGCGCCTCGTCCCGCTCGAGGATCTCGACGAGCTGGCCCGCGGCGGGCAGACCCGGCCGTGACCGACGCGTCCCTCGGAGGAACCGCCACGACGCCGTCGGTCCACGAGACGGCCTATCGGGTCCGGTTCGACGAGGCCGGTCCCGACGGGCTCCTCCGGACGTCGGGCCTGATGCGCTTCGCCCAGGACCTCGCCTGGCTCCACTCCACGGCGCTCGGATTCGGTCGCGAGTGGTACGCCGAACGCGGCCTGACCTGGCTCGTGCGGGCGGCGGAGCTCGAGGTCCTCGCGGCCATCCCGATGGGTCGCGACGTCGCCGCCCGGACGGAGGTCGTCGGCATGCGGCGAGTCTTCGCCCGCCGGCGCGGCGAGTTCCGGCTGCCCGACGGCACGCTGGCCGCGTGGGTCCACACGGACTGGGTCCTCATCGACGCCCGCGGCGCGCTGACCCGGATCCCGCCGGTCTTCATCGAGATGTTCGGTGGCATCGGCCTCGACGCGTCGATCGGCCGGCTCGAGCTGCCACCGACGCCGCCGGACGCCGTGCGGCTCCAGCTGACCGTCCGGCCGCACGAGCTCGACCCGATGGCCCACGCGAACAACGCGGTCTACCTGGACTGGCTCGAGGAGACGGTGGCTGACGCCGGCGGCGAGGGCGACCTCGCCGGCATCCCGCGCCGGTACCGGCTCGAATACGCGCTGGCGGCGGAAGCCGGTGCCCGGGTCGAGACCGCAGCTTGGCAGGCCGATGGGTCATGGAGCTTCCGGCTGGCGCCGGGGACGACCGGTCCGGATCTCTTCCGGGCGAGACTGGAGCCGGGGTCGGGGAGGGCCACGCACTAGACGCGAGCAACGACCTTCGACGAGACGCGTCCTCGATCGCCGCCGAGCCGCTCTCCGAGCCGTGCCACAATCGCCGCCATGGCGATCGCCGACCGGCTGACGACCGAAGCGCTCCACGCCGCCTATCGGGCTCGAACGTCCAGATCGGCCACCCTCTTCGACCGGGCGACGAGGGTCCTCCCTGGCGGGTCGACAA
>JBPYEM010000021.1:0-5522 GCA_051985205.1 Candidatus Limnocylindrales bacterium
GCTGCTCCTTCGCGCGAGCGACGGCCGCCAATGGACGGTCCGTGGCGCGCGGAAGAGCGGCGGCGACATCGTCCACGAGCTGGAGCCCTCGCCGGACGGGCCTCCGGCCCCCGGCGACACGCTGGCCGTCGACCTCGATTGGGCTCGCCGCTACGACCTGATGCGAACGCACACGGCGCTCCATGCGCTGTGCGGCGTCGTCTGGCGTGACTACGGTGCCCTCGTGACCGGGGGGAACATGGAGCCCCGCGCCGGCCGGATGGACTTCGAGTTCGAGCGGATGAGCGGCGACCTCGTCGACGAGATCGAATCGCGGGTGAACGACGAGCTCCGGTCGAAGCGCGACGTCCGCGTCAACGTCCTGCCGCGAGACGAGGCATTCGCCATCCCGGACCTGATCCGGACGAAGATCAACCTCCTGCCGGAGGGGATCGCCGAGGTGCGGACGATCGAGATCGTGGGCCTCGATCTGCAGGCGGACGGTGGCACGCACGTGTCGAACACGAGCGAGGTGGGCGGGATCCGTGTGACCGGCTACGAGTCGAAGGGCTGGATCAACAAGCGGATCCGGATCGAGCTCACGGACTGAGCGATCCGCCGAGCCGACCGGCTCAGCCTCGCCGACAAGGTGACGGGACGCCCTCAGCCGGGCTGGCCGGTGGCAGCCACGACCGCGCGGGTGAGGCGGTCCGTCCGGAGGGCGTCCGAGTAGCTCGAGAGGACCCGGCCCGGGTCGTGCGCCTCGACCGCGTCGAGGAACGCCTCCGCCTGGATCTCATAGGGGTCGCGTCGCGGTGGCAGGACCCGCTCGCCCGTCCCGTCCGCGAGCCGGATCTCCCAGTCGCCGGGATGGTCGGCGTCGGTTCTCCGGACGGTGATCCGGAGCTCGTCGGCGATGAGGGTCAGGTCGACGGTGGGCATCGGCGCGCGGCGGCTGTTCACGAAGGTGCCGACCGCGCCGGAGTGATAGCGGAGGGTCGCCGCCGTCGCATCGGCGACGTCGGCGCCGTCGTCCCGGGCAAGGCCGCGGGTCGCGGTGGCGCCGACGACCGTGGCCTCGCCGGCCAGCAGCCGGCCGAGGTCGTAGAGGTGGGTTGCCTGCTCGACCACCTGGCCACCGCCCTGGTCCCAGTGACGCCACCAGGGCGCGTCCGGCGTCCCGCCGAGCCAGCGGCCGCTGACGACCGACGGTGGCGTCGGCACGAGTCGCGACCGGATCTCGTCGAGTCCCTCGAGCCCGCGGAGGTGGTAGCCGACGGCGACGACCAGCCGGCGCGCCTCGATCGCGGCCGCGAGTCGAGCAGGACCGTCCGCATCCGAGGCCGCGAGCGGCTTCTCCGTGAGGAACGGAACGCCGCGTTGCACGAGTGCCTCGCCGAACCCAACGGCCAGATACGGCGGAACGCAGACGTAGACGGCCTCGGGCCGGAGCTCATCGACGAGCCCGAGCGGGTCGATCGAGGCCCGCGCGCCGAGCGGTTTCGCGAGCGCCTGGGCGCGGTCGAGACGGGACGATGCGATCCCGACGATCGTCGCGCGGGGGAGGCGCTCCAGGGCGGCGACGTGGAACGGCACGATCCAGCCCGCCCCGATGATCACGAGTCGCAGATCGCCCGCCATGGCTCGATCCTCGCACAGGCGTCGCGCGGCGCGGGGCATCGCGGGCCATCGCGTCCACCAGGCGGCGTCCGGGCCAGGCGGCCAAGCCTTTCGGGGGCGCCACGCCGGACGCCCAGCCGCCCCGTCGGGCCGCCCAGTCGGCCGGTGGCCGCCCAGTCGCCTCGTCCGGCCGCCCCGGCCAGGCGGCCGTCCCGCCGCGCGCCGTACCATCTCGCGATGACCGCGGAGGGCAGCCCACCCACGACGCCGGCGATCGAGGCGATCGCCGGCGCCGGGATCGCCCACCGCGTCGTCCGCACGGAACGCGCGTCGTCCGCGGAGGAGTCGGCCCGGTTCCAGGGGATCGCCACCCAACAGCTCCTCCGGACGATCGTCGTCCGTCGGGGTGAGGGCGACTACCTGTTCGTGCTCGTTCCGGCCGGGCGCCGGTTTGACTGGCCGAAGCTCCGCGAGCTCCTCGGCGTGCGGCGGATGACGATGCCGGACGCGGACGAGGCGCGGTCCGTCACCGGCTACGAGCGGTACACGATCACGCCATTCGGATCGACCACCGCGTGGCCCGTGATCGCCGACGCGGCGATCGTCGAGGAGCCGGTCGTGTCGATCGGCGGCGGCGGCTTCGGGATCAATCTCCACGTCGCTCCCGGGGATCTCGTCGCGGCGCTCGATGCGCGGGTCGCCGACGTCAGCGTCGCCGAGACCGCCCACGAGCACCGGCACGACTGATGCCCGAGTTCGACCTCGGCCTCCAGGCCGACCTTGCGCTGCGGATGCTCGTCGCCGCCGTCCTCGGCGCGGCGATCGGGCTGGAGCGCGAGATCCACGAGCACCCGGCCGGGATGCGGACCCACCTCCTGGTCTCGCTGGGATCGGCGATCTTCACCGTGCTCTCGATCTACGGCTTCGAGGGGATCGCCGCGCCGGGAGTCAGCGCCTCCGTCGACCCGACCCGGATCGCCGCCCAGATCGTGTCCGGGATCGGCTTCCTCGGCGCCGGTGCGATCCTCAAGTACGGGACGTCGATCCGCGGCCTGACGACCGCCGCCAGCCTCTGGACGACGGCCGCGATCGGCATGGCGGCGGGCGCCGGCGAGTGGCTGATCGCGGCGGTGGGGACGTTCATCGTCGTGTTCTCGCTCTGGCCACTGAACGCCCTCGTCGGTCGGATCCATCGGCCGGGTCTCCAGGTCATCCGGATCCGGCTGGAGGTCGGACGCCTCGAAGCGATCGGCGACGTCTCGCGGCTCCTCGCGGACCGTCGCGTCGAGATGGCCGGGATCAACAGCCAGCGGATCGGCAAGGGCCGCTATGAGGTCGAGCTGTCGCTCCGGTTCCCGTCCGCCGCGCGGAGTCAGGACGTCATCGGTGCGATCACGGCGATCCCGGACGTCGAGCTGATCGAGACGGCGACCGGCGGGGACTGACCCCCCGCCGATTCAGCGGTCGTCGCCGGCCAACGCGGCTGTGGCACCATGGCCGGCGACCGTGCAGCGTCTGTTCCGCCCGCTCTTCAGCAGCCCTCTGATCCGGCGCGTCGGCTGGCACCTGACCCGCGTCCGCGGCGCGATCGATCGTCGGTTCTTCGCCCAGCTGCTGGGCGGCGCGTTCGTCCTCGTGCTCCTCGCCGCGGCGGTGATCACGCTGGTCGAGAAGCCGCTGACGTTCGGCTCGCTGGGAGCCTCGCTGAACTGGGGCGTGCAGACCATCCTCGGCCAGGGCGACTCGTCGTACGTGACGAGCCCGGTCGGCTGGGTGGTCGGCTGGTTCTTCAGCCTGTTCGGCGTCGCCATCGTGGGCACGATCACCGGGGCGCTCGTCGCGCTCGTCATCGACTTCCTGCTCAAGGAGGGCCAGGGATTGGGCGCGTCGGGATACCGCGATCACATCGTCGTCTGTGGCTGGAACTCGACCGCTCGTGACCTGATCGACGAGCTCAAGGGCGACGATTACCAGCGCAAGCTCGTCGTCCTCCAGAAGGCCGACAAGAACCCCGCCGGCCAGGGCGTGTACTTCGTGTCCGGCGATCCCGCCGAGCCGGAGGACCTGAAGCGGGCGGGGATCGAGGAGGCGGCCGCTGCCGTCGTCTTCCCGGTGGACGACTCCAACGAGGCGGACATGGCCTCGATCCTGACCGTCATGGCGATCAAGGCGATCGCCCCGACCGTCCGGACCGTCGTCGAGGTCAACCATCCGCGCCACCGCGACCATTTCCGCCGGGCCAAGGCGGACGAGATTCTCGTCACCTCGACCCTCGCCTCACACCTGCTGGCCCGGTCCGCCCTGTACCCGGGCCTCACGGAGATCGTCACGGACATCGTCTCCGGCGGCGAGGGTTCCGAGCTATATCGCGTCGCGCTCCCGGACCAGTACTGCGGCCTGTCGATCGACGACCTCGCCGGGCGCCTTCGCGCGGAGCATCGGGCGACGCTGCTGTCCGTGAACCGCGGTGGGCACGCCTTCGTGAACCCGCCGGTCGACTTCCACCTCGCGCCGGGCGACGACGCCGTCGTCGTCGCCGAATCGCTCGGCCAGCTCGCGCCGCTGGAAATCCGCGAGGCCAGCGCCGCGGAGCTCGAGCCCGCGATCGAGGTCGCGACCGCGTCCACCTGACGGCGCCGGTCGTCCCTGGCGGCGTCACGACGGTTGCCGTTGCGCGGCGGCACCGCTGGCGGTCGGTGCGCCGGACGGTTCCGCGATCCCGTTGCATACTCGACCGAGATCACAGGGAGGCGGGCACCCGCGGGGGAGGTCCACCAGCGAGTCGCTCCAACACGGTCGCCTAGACCGGCGCGCTGGGCCAATGGCGAGACCGACCCGTTTGGACCAGGGCGCGATGGCGCCCGGAAAGGTGCGCTCCCTCGTGCTCACTCGAAAGGCATCGCGCCTCCGTTTCCTCGGCCTGCTCACCGTCGTGGCTGCTGTCGGGCTGCCAACGGCGTCGGTCGTCGCCGCTGGATCGAGCCGCCCGATGGCGTACACGTGCGCCGGAGGTGACCTCGCGACGGGGACCTTCACGAGCATCCCGTCCGGAACCTACGCCAGCATCAACGTGACGGGCGCCTGCAACATCGTTCCGAACGCCGTGATCCACGTCGTCGGAAACATCAGCGTCGGCGCGGGTGCGGCCCTGGACGCTCAGAGCGCGCCGTCGACGATCACGGTCGGCCACAACATCGTCGCTCGCGCCGGCTCCATGCTCGGCCTGGGTTGCCAGCCGACCAATTGGATCGGTCGGTTCGCCGGCGTCCCGTGTGCGGCCGACCCGACGGGGCACACGACGATCACCGTGCACGGAAACATCCTCGCCAGCAGGGCCGACACCGTCCTGCTGCGCATGGTGACGGTCCGCGGGAACGTCACGCTCGCCGGGGGCGGCGGCGACATCCCCTGGTCGATCAAGGGCGACACGATCGGCGGCAACCTGACGATCACTCAAGTCACCGCCGACTGGCTCGGCGTCCAGTTCAACCACATCGGCCGCAACGCGACGCTCCTGAAGATCACTGCCACCGACCCGGGCGATCCCGGCCGGACCGTCGCGGTCGTGGAGAACCGGGTCGCGAACAACCTGATCTGCTTCGGGCTCGCCCCCGGTGTCTCCGGCGGATTCATCCCGGGCGAGGTGAACCACGTCGGGCACAAGGCGCTCGGCCAGTGCGCGGCTCTCGTCTGAGGTAGGACGGCCGCCGTCCGCTCGCCAGTCGCTGGGAAGTTCGGCGATTGGCGGGCGGGCGTCGAAGGAACGGACCGCGTGACGACTGACGGGAGACGGACGCCGCCTCGGCGGTCGTCGCCGAATTCGCTCGGCCAGCTCGCGCCGCTGGTCATCCGCGAGCCGAGTACCGCGGAGCTCGACCCCGCGATCGAGGTCGCGACGCGCACTCCTAGGTGGCCGGCTGCTC
>JBPYEM010000022.1:0-5933 GCA_051985205.1 Candidatus Limnocylindrales bacterium
GCACGGCGTACTTCACCGCGACGACGTTCGGCGCCGCATCGACGAGAGCCCGGATCTGCTCCGCGCCGACGTCGGGATCCCGCAGGTACGGAACGACGGCCAGCGTGGGCACGGCGGCCGCGAGCTCCACGTGATAGTGGATCCAGCCCGCCTGAGTGCGGTACGGCCCCGGCGGCTCGTGGACCATGACCCCGAACGCACCGGCTCCTCGCGCGGTCGCCGCGACGCGGCCCGCGGTCGCGAGATCGCCGCCGACGCCGACGAGGAACGCTGCGTGGCGTGTCAGGGTCGCTCCGGCGACCTCGCTCAGTCGCTCGATCTCGGCGGGCGCGAGCGCGCCGTACTCACCGGTGTTCCCCGCGATGGTGATCGCCGTCAGGCCACCCTGGACCGCACGCCGGAGGATGCGTTCGAAGCCGACCTCGTCGATGCTGCCGTCCACGAGGAACGGCGTCGGTGGGACGGCGACGACGGTGGCGAGCGGTGACGGCTCCACGCGACTAATGTATCACACATCACAGTCGCCCGCGGTCCAATATTGGTTCAATCGGCGTCGCGGCCACGACTCGATACGCCGCTTCGTCGGGCAGGAGGGCACGGTGCCGATCACGCGCGAGACCCTGGCGCAGCTCCTCGCGTTCCGTGAGCCCGGGATCTCGTATCGCTCCGCCGAGGTCGGCGATCGCGAGGGCTACGTCTTCGAGCGACTCTCGCTCGATCTGGAGGGTGTCGGTTCCGTCCGGGCGTTCCTGACGAGGCCGGCCACCGGCTCCGGCCCGTTCCCGGCGATCCTCTACGGCCATTCCCATGGCGGCCGGCACGAGATCGGCGCCAGCGAGCTGTTGGACGGCCGCTCCTACCTGCTGAGCCCGTTCGGTCCGCTCCTCGCCCGCGCCGGCTACGTCACGCTCTGCCTGGATATGCCGACGTTCGGCCGCCGCGACGACGTCGAGGAGAGCTCGGCCGCCAAGGCCCACATCTGGTACGGCACCTCGTTGATCGGCCAGATGATCTCGGAGCAGGCCGCGGCCCTCACCTACCTGGCGTCCAGACCCGAGGTCGATCCGGCCCGGATCGGCGCGTTCGGGATCTCGCTCGGGTCGACCCTCGCCTACTGGCACGCGGCCCTCGACGAACGGATCCGGGCGGTCGCCCACCTGTGCTGCTACGCCGACTACGCGACGCTGGTCGAGCTCGGCAATCACGACCACCACGGCATCTACCTGCTCGTGCCGGGTCTCCTCACGAAGACCTCGACCGGCGAGATCGCCGGGCTCGTGGCTCCCCGTCCACAGCTGATCTGTCTCGGCGACGAGGACGAGCTGACGCCGCCGCTCAGCATCGAGCGGGCGCTCGCGGTCACGACCCCGATGTACGCCGGCGCGGGCGCGCCCGAGGCGCTCGAGGTCTTCATCCAGCACGGGATCGACCATCGCGAGACACCGGAGATGCACGAACGGGTGATGGCCTTCTTCGCGCGCGAGCTGCGACTCGCGTCCCCCCCGTGAGGTATGCGATCGTCGGCGCGGGGTCGCGCCACGCGATGTACCGCGACGCGCTCGTCGACCACCCGATCAACCCGGCGAACGAGCTCGTCGCCCTGTGCGACGTCAACGCGGCCCGGTTGGCGCTGTCGGCGGCACAGATCGCGAGTCAGGGGCGGGGCGGCGAGCCGCGCGGCGCCGACGAGGTCGGCCTCTACGAGCCCGACGCCTTCGAGCGGATGGTCGCCGAGCGACGCCCGGACGTCGTGATCGTCACGACCCCGGACTTCCTGCATGACGCCTACATCGTCCGCGCGCTCCAAGCCGGCTGCGACGTGATCACGGAGAAGCCGATGACGATCGATCTGGGTCGGCTGAAGCGGATCGTCGATGCCCGCCGCGACACCGGTCGGTCGGTCACGGTCACGTTCAACTACCGCTACACGCCGTCGAACACGCAGCTCAAGGACCTCCTCCTGTCCGGCGCAATCGGCGAGATCACCGCGGTCGATTTCCGCTGGTCGCTGGACCGCGTCCATGGCGCCGACTATTTCCGGCGCTGGCACCGTGAGCGCGGCAAGTCCGGCGGTCTCCTCGTCCACAAGGCCACCCATCACTTCGATCTCGTGAACTGGTGGGTCGCCTCGCGGCCGGCGACGATCGCCGCGCTTGGCGGCCGGCGGTTCTACCTCGAGCGCACCGCCGAACGCCTGGGGCTGAGCGGGCACGGCGAGCGCTGCCTCGACTGCCCCGTCGGCGCGCGATGCGACTACCGCCTGGACCTCGCGGAGGACCCGGAGCTGCGGTCGCTGTATCTCGAGACGGAAGCCGCCGACGGCTACGTCCGGGATCGCTGCATCTTCTCGACCGACATCGACATCGACGACACGATGCAGGTCCAGGTCCGCTACACGAACGGCGTCTCGATGAACTACACGCTCTGCGCGTACAGCCCCTGGGAGGGCTACGAGATCGTCTTCTCCGGCACGGATGGCGAGCTCAGCCATCGGCACGTCGGTGTTCACGGGACCTACGGCGGCGTGCGCCACGATGCCGACGAGGACGAGACGACGACGACGACCCTCCACCGTCACGGCGAGCCACCGAGGGAGATCGACGTCTGGACGGGCGAGGGCGACCACGGCGGTGGCGACCCCGTGATGCTCGACCAGCTGCTGAACCCCCACGCGGCTCCGGACCCGTATCGACGCGGAGCGACGCAGATCGACGGGGCGTGGTCGATCCTCACCGGGATCGGGGCGAACACGGCGATCGCGCGCGGCGCGCTCGTCGACGTCGACGATCTCCTGCGGGAGGCGGACATCCGGCTGTAGTCCGAGATCCGGCATTGCAAGAATCGGCTTGCCCTTACGGTTCAATTTTGGTTCAATCCGCCGCATGAAGCTGACCCTGATCGGTGCCGGTGGCTTCCGGACGCCGGTGATCTACCGGGCGATCGCGGCGGGCGAGGTCGAGACCCGGTACGACGAGCTCGCGTTCTACGACATCGACCAGGGCCGGCTGGACCGGATCAGCTGCGTCCTCGACGGGATCTCTGGCGAGCTCGGGACCCGGGCTCCGGTGACGATGACGACCGATCTCGAGGCCGCGGTCGACGGCGCCGACGTCGTCTACTGCGCGGTTCGAGCCGGCGGCATGGCGGGCCGGATCCTCGACGAGACGGCGGCCCTCGCCCAGGGGGTGATCGGCCAGGAGACGACCGGTCCCGGCGGCATCACCTTCGCCCTGCGAACCGTCCCGATCGTCACCTCGATCGCCGAGGTCGTCGCGCGGAGGGCGCCGAACGCGACCTTCGTCAACTTCACGAACCCGGTCGGCCTCGTCACCGAAGCCGTCCGGCGGATCCTCGGCGACCGCGTCATCGGGATCTGCGACGCGCCGCTGGACCTCTGCAAGCGCGTGGCCGGCGCGATCGACCGGCCGGCGGAAGATCTCTGGTTCGACTACTTCGGGATCAACCATCTCGGCTGGCTGCGGGGCGTCCTGGCCGGTGGCCGCGACGTCCTTCCCGATCTGATCGCCGACCGGGATCGCCTCGAGACGTTCGAGGAGGGCCGGCTGTTCGGCGCCGAATGGCTGCGGTCCGTCGGGATGATCCCGAACGAGTACCTCTACTACTACTACTTCAACGCCGAAGCCCTCGAGGCGATGCAGGCCGGCAGCGTCCGGTCGGCGTTCCTCGCTAAGCAACAGGCCGCGTTCTACGCCGGCCACGGGTCGCCGGCGGAGGCCCTCCACGATTGGCGACGAACGCACGCCGAACGCGAGTCGCACTACATGGAGGAGGCCTGGAGCGGCCGCGAGGACGCGATGGAGGGGATCGTCCAGGCCCGCGGCCCGGGCGACTACGGCCGCCTCGCGCTGAACCTCGTCGACGCGATGCACGGCGATGGCTACCAGGTGATGATCCTCGACGTCCCGAACCGGTCGAGCCTGCCGTTCCTCGACGAGGAGGCCATCGTCGAGGTGCCCTGCATCATCGGCCGTGGCGGGGTCGTGCCGGCGGCGATCGGAACGGTCCCGCTGGACGCGCAGGGCCTGATCCTCGCGGTCCGGGCCGCGGAGCGGACGGCGATCGAAGCCGCGCTGTCCGGCTCGCGCGCCCTCGCGATCAAGGCGCTGGCACTCCATCCGCTCGTCCCGTCGGTCGAGGTCGCCGGACGGATCCTGGACGGCTACATCGCCGGCCAGCCCGGGCTCGCCGAACGGTTCAACGCCGCCTGACGGCCGTGCCGGACCGAACCGTCACGCTGCTCGACGCGAGCGGGCAATGGACCCACCGCGACCGTCACATCCATCACGAGTTCCCGCTGGACGTCCCGGAGGGAACGGTGGAGATCGAGCTGCGGCTGCGATGGTCGCCGCACGACATGGGGAACGAGCACCTGGCGAACGGCCTCGGCGCGACGCTCTGGGGTCCGGACGGGTTCCGCGGCAGCCTCGTCCGCCGCGGCGACGCGAACGACCTGCGGATCGGTCGCACGACCGCATCGCCCGGTTCGCTCGCCGGCCCCATCCAGCCCGGCCGATGGGTCGTCAACATCGACACCGGACTGATCCTGCCCGACGGCGCGGAGCTCGGGTACCTCGACTGGACGCTCGAGGCCCGGGCCACCCTGGCCGACGACCTGTCAGTGGCGGCGGCGCCAGCTGATGGCCACGGGGCCCCGGACGCGGCTCCGTCATCCATGGGTACGCCGCCCTCCAATGACCGAGCGGGCTGGTATCGCGGCGACCTCCATTCGCACACCCTCCATAGCGACGGCCGGTTCACCGTCGACGAACGGCTCGCGCGTGCCGTCGAACGCGGCCTCGACTTCACGGCGATCACGGACCACAACACGATCAGCCACCATCGCGAGCTCGACGCGTGGCGGGACCGGATCGTCCCCATCCGCGGCTGCGAGGTGACCACGTTCCACGGCCACTCGAACGTGTTCGGGCTCAGCGCGCCGATCGACTGGCGAGCCGAGCGCCGAGGCGGCGGTGCGGCCAGGATCGTCGAGCAGGCGCACCGCCAGGGCGCCCTCATCTCGATCAACCACCCGAGCAGCTTCGGTGACCCGTGGTGCGTCGGGTGTCACTGGGATTTCGCCAGGGTCGACTACTCCACGTTCGACACGATGGAGATCTGGAACGGCGGCTGGAGCGACGTCGAGACGGCCAATGAGGGCAATGTCGCGCTGTGGACCGATCTTCTCGACGCCGGGATCCGGCTCACCGCGATCTCCGGTACGGACAGCCACGGGCCGGCCGATGACGACGACCCAACCCTCGGCTTCACCCACGTCTACGCCACCGAGCCCAGCGAGCCCGCGATCCTCGACGGCATCCGCCGTGGCCGGGTCTTCCTCTCGCGAGGTCCGACGCTGTCGTTCCGGGCGCGCGGCGCCGGCGGGGCCGAGGTCACGCTGCCGGGTGACGCGATGGCCGCCGACGGCCCGATCAAGCTCGACGTCGACGTCGAGGGGCTCGACCGTGCCGCGACGCTCTGGTTCGTGACCTCCGGATCGGCCGTCGCGATCGCCGAGGGCGGACCCGGCGAGCTCCGGATCGCCGATGCGGCTGCCACCCCGGACCGGTGGTGGCGGCTGGAGCTCCGGGGAGGCTCCGCGCCGAACGGCGACCTGCTCGCGTTGACGAACGCGGTCTTCATGGACGGTCGCTGACCCGAACCAGGCCCTCCGACCGGCGGATCGCGATCCGCCACACCGCCGCGTCGCGCGGCGAGCGCCGCGACCGGCGGCGACCGGCAGGTCCGACTCCGCGTCGCGCGATCTCGAGCGTGGCCGACCGGATTGATATGCCGACGCAACGGTTCTGCAATGTCCGGCTCGTCCGACCGTCAGGAGGCGTGCAGCACGATCAGGACCCAGGTCGACTGACCGACCTCGCGCCGGACGGAGCCCAGCGGCAAAAGCCCCACCG
>JBPYEM010000023.1:0-4306 GCA_051985205.1 Candidatus Limnocylindrales bacterium
CCCGGTCCGCCACGGACCACAGCTAGCGCCAGGCGACCAGGTACCGACCCAGGATGCGGTTCGCGAGGGTCAGCCCGCCGCCGGCCGCGGCCCGACGGGCCGCAAGCTCCACGGCCGCGTCGCCGACCTCCTCGGTCGTCCGCAGGATCCCGAACCGGACGCCCTCCTCGTCGTAGGCCTCCCACGCCCAGAAGAGGTCGAGCGCGTCGTCGTCGATCGCCCGGAGGCCGCGGTCGAATCGCTCGATCTCGGTCGCGAACGCGACCAGCTGAGGCGAGGACGCGTCGGTCGCGATCGGGCGCGTCTCGGGCGCGGCGCCGGCCGTCACGCGGCCGGAACGGGTTGCGGCTCGGCGATCCCCGCCTCGGCGGCGAGCAGCGCCGCCTTGTCCGTGCGTTCCCACGGCAGATCGAGGTCCGGGCGGCCGAAGTGACCGTACGCCGCGGTCTGGCGGTAGATCGGCCGCCGCAGGTCGAGGGCCGCGATGATCGCCGCGGGCCGGAGGTCGAAGTGGGCCTCGATCAGCCGCTGGATCTCCGCATCGTCGATCCGGCCGGTCCCGAACGACTCGACGGACAGCGAGATGGGCCGGGCGATCCCGATCCCGTAGGCGATCTCGATCTCGAACCGATCCGCCAGGCCGGCCGCGACCACGTTCTTCGCGACCCAGCGGGCGGCGTAGGCGCCGGACCGGTCGACCTTCGTCGGGTCCTTGCCGGAGAACGCCCCACCGCCGTGGCGGGCCATGCCGCCGTAGCTGTCGACGATGATCTTGCGACCGGTGAGGCCGGCGTCGCCCATCGGCCCGCCGGTGACGAAGCGGCCGGTGGGATTGACGTGGATCACCGGATCCGTCCGGCGGAGGTCCGCCGGGATCGTCGGGATGATCACGGCCTCGGAGATGTCATCCTCGAGCCGTCGCGGGTCGACGTCCGGATCGTGCTGGGCGGACACGACGACCGTCCGGACGGCGACCGGCGTCCCGCGGTCGTACTCGACGGTGACCTGGGTCTTGCCGTCCGGCCGGAGGTATTCGAGCTGGCCGGATTTCCGCGACTCCGCCAGCCGACGCGCCATCCGATGGGCGAGAGCGATCGGCAGCGGCATCAGCTCCGGCGTCTCGCGGCAGGCGAAGCCGAACATCATCCCCTGGTCGCCGGCGCCCAGCTCCGCTCCGCTCCGCTCCGCTCCGTCGCGGACCTCGAGGGCGGCGTCGACACCCTGGGCGATGTCCGGCGACTGGCCCTTGACCGACACGAGGGTGCCGCACGTCTGGTAATCGAAGCCGTAGTCCGCCTTCGTGTAGCCGATGTCGCGGACCGTCTCCCGGACGACCGCCTGGAAGTCGATGTAGGTGTCGGTCGTGATCTCGCCGAGGACGAGGACGAGGCCCGTCGTCGTCGCCGTCTCGCAGGCGACCCGCGCGTTCGGGTCCTCGCGGAGGATAGCGTCGAGGATGGCGTCCGAGATCTGGTCACACATCTTGTCGGGATGGCCTTCGGTGACCGACTCCGACGTGAACAGGTACTGCGACGCGTCGACGATGCTGACCATCCGCCGCAGGGTAGCACCCGGGCGCCGCTAGACTCGGTCGATGGCCGTGACGCCGGATGCAGGTCGGACGGAGGCGATCGCCGCGGCGGCTGCCCTCGACGCGGCCGATCCGCTCGCGTCGTTCCGGGAGCGCTTCGCCATCCCGGATCCGGCACTCATCTACCTCGACGGCAACTCGCTGGGCCGACCGCCGCTCGCGGCGCTGGAGCGCGTCGCCCGGGTCGCGTCGGACGAGTGGGCTGGCGAGCTCATCCGTGGCTGGGACCACTGGCTGGAGGCGCCGACCCGCGTCGGCGATCTCCTCGGGACGGAGCTCCTTGGGGCCGCACGGGGCGAGGTGGCGATCTGCGACTCGACGACGATCGACTTCTACCGGCTCGCCGCCGCGGCCCTGTCCGCGAGGCCCGGCCGTCGAGTGATCGTGACCGACCGGGAGAACTTCCCGACCGATCGTTACGTGCTCGAAGGACTCGCCCGCGATCGCGATCGCGAGATCGCGTGGCTCGGTCCCGATCCGGTCGACGGCCCGACGGTCGAGGACGTCGCTTCCGCCCTGGCGGCGCATCCGGACGACGTCGCGCTCGTGACCCTGACCCACGTGAACTATCGATCGGCGGCGATCGCCGACCTGCCCGCGATCACGCGTCTTGCCCACGAGGCCGGCGCGCTCGTCCTGTGGGACCTCTCGCACTCGGCCGGCTCGGTGCCCATCGGTCTCACCGAGCACGGCGTGGACCTCGCCGTCGGCTGCACGTACAAGTACCTCTGTGGCGGACCTGGCGCACCCGGCTATCTCTACGTCCGCTCGGAGCTCCAGGCGACGCTCCGCAACCCGATCCAGGGCTGGTTCGGGCAAGCCGACCAGTTCGAAATGGGCCAGGGGTTCCGCCCACGGCCCGGGATCTCCGGCTGGCTGACCGGGACGCCCGGGATGCTCGGGCTGGCAGCGGCGGAGGAGGGCATCCGGATCGTCGCGGAGGCCGGCATCGAGCGGATCCGGGCGAAGGGGATCGCGCTGACGGAGTTCCTGATCTCCCGGTTCGACGCGGAGCTGGCGCCGCTCGGTTTCACGCTCGGGTCGCCGCGCGAATCGGCGCGGCGTGGCGCTCATGTCTCGCTCCGGCGGGCGGATGCTCGTGACCTCACGCGGAAGCTGACCGCCGCCGGGATCGTCCCGGACTTCCGGGCGCCTGACTCGATCCGGCTCGGGCTGTCGCCGCTCACCACGACCTTCGCGGAAGTCGCCCGGGCGGTCGAGGCGATCGCGGACCTCGCCGGTACCTGACGCGAAGCGCGTTCGTCACGCCGGGCGAAGTGGGGGCTCAGATTGAGCGGCCCTAGACCTCCATCCTCAGCTCTTCGAGGTCCAGATCTCGCTCGACCCGGCGGAAGATGTGATCCGAGATCGCGCCGCGGTCGCGGAGCCCGAGCAGCGCCTCCCGCTCGGCGGTCAGGACGCCCATCCGGATTTGGCGATGCTCGAGCAGCTCCTGCTCCTCCGCCTCCTCGCTCTCGTCCGGATCCTGGCGGACGACGGCGTGTCGCGATTGATGCTCGAACTGGGCCCGGAGGTTGTCGATCAGCTCGAGATGGCCGGGCCACTGCTGCGCGAGCGTCTCGAGCTCCGCGGTCGCCGCATCCGCCGTGACATACCGGGCGAAGGCCTCCTCCTGACCGGCGCCGGCGGCGCCGTCATCGATCCGGAACCGGCTGATCAGCACCGGCAGCGTGAGCCCCTGACCGACCAGCGTGGCGAGGATCACGGCGAACGTCAGGAAGATCACGAGGTCTCGATCCGGGAAGTCGAGCGGGAGGGCCAGAGCCGCGGCGAGCGACACCACGCCACGCATCCCCGCCCACGCGACGATCGCCACGTGCCGGACGTCGGGCATCGGGACGTCGCGACGTCCCCGTCGCCGGCGGATCCAGAGCGGACCGAGGAGGGCCGGGAAGACCCAGACGATCCGGGCGAGGATCGTCACGGCCGAGACCGCCACGGCGAGGGCGATCAACGTCAATGGCGAGCGGCCGGACAGGCCGGAGATCGCCTGCGGCAGGGTCAGTCCGATGAGGATGAACACCGCGCCGTTGACGAGGAACAGCAGGATCTGCCACGACGCGACACCGGACACCCGCACCCGCGAGCTCAGCGCCTTCGGCGAATGGCGGCCGACCCAGATCCCGGCGACGACCGTCGCGAGGACCCCCGACAGATGGAGCTGATCGGCGGGGACGTAGGCGAAGATCGGGGCGAGGAACGTGACGATGACCGAGAACACCTCGTCGTCGATCCGCGCGACGAGCCAGGCGACGAGGGCACCCACGATCAGGCCGATCGCGACGCCGCCCGCCGCCGAGACGACGAACGAGACGCCCGCGTCGAGGACGGAGAACGCCACGGCGCCGGTCGCGACGCCGACCGCGAGCCGGTAGGCGATCAACGCGGTCGCGTCGTTGAGGAGGCTCTCGCCCTCGAGCACGACGACGATCCGCCTCGGCACCCCGAGCCGTTGGAAGATCGTCGTGGCGGCGACCGCGTCGGGCGGGGCGACGATCGCTCCGAGCGCGAACGCGGCCGCCCAGCCCATCTCCGGGACGAGGAAGTGGACGACGACCGCGACGACGGCCGTCGTGAACAGGACGAGCCCCACCGCGAGAAGGGCGATCGGCTGGGCCTTGTGACGCAGGTCCCGGATCGAGGTGAAGTAGCCGGCCGCGAACAGGATCGGTGGCAGAAAGAGGAGGAAGACGA
>JBPYEM010000024.1:0-5026 GCA_051985205.1 Candidatus Limnocylindrales bacterium
CCGGCCGAGGAGGGCGACCGCGATCGAGTCGAACCCGACGGTCGTGCCGTACGAGCTCGTCACGTGGTGCTGGACGCCGAGGACGTCGCCGATGCCGGCGAGACCGGCGAGAGCCCCCGAGATCGTCATCGTCACGACGGTCAGCACTCGCGGCCGCATCCCGGCGTAGCGGGCGGCATCGGGGTTCGCGCCGGTCGTCCGGATCTCGAACCCGAACGTCGTCCGGTAGAGGAGCCAGCTGACCACGCCGACCATCGCAATGGCGATGAGCAGCCCGAGATGGCCGTTCCGGCCGATGAGGATCGGGTAGGCGGAGTTGCCGACGTCGGGCGTGATCGGCGACGGCGCGCCGGCCACCGCGAGCGGACCGGCGACGATGGCCGCGAAGAGGCTGTCGGCGACGTAGTTGAGCATGATCGTCGTCACGACCTCGTGGGCGCCCGAGATCGCTTTGAGAAGTCCGGGGATGAAGCCCCAGAGCCCGCCTGCCACCAGGCCGCCCGCGACCGCGACGGGGATCGCGATGGTCGACGGCTGGCCGCCCACGACCACGCTCGTCGCGACGCAGCCGATCGCGCCGATCAGGAACTGGCCGCGTGCGCCGATGTTGAACAGGCCCGCCTTGAAGCCGAACCCGACCGCGAGGCCACCCAGGACCAGCGGGGCCGTCGCGACGAGGGTGTCGACGACGGCGTTCAAGCTTGGCGGCAGGCCAATGGCTCCATCGATGAGGGCGACGTACGCCTTCAATGGCAACGTCGCGTCGAAGGTCTGGCCGGGGATCACCAGCTCCGAGGCGAGGATCACCACCGCCCCGACGATCAGGGCGAGGATGATCGACAGGAGGGGCAGGGCGGCAAGCGCCCAGATCCGTCGGGGCAATCCGCGAAGGATCATCGCCGGCCGGGCGGGCGCGGTCATGCCGTCGCCCCCTCGACGCTCGGCTGGCGGTCGCCGCGGCCACCCGTTGCCATCAGAAGCCCGACCTCGTTCTTGTCGGCCGTCCGCCCGTCCCGGATCGCCACGATCTGGCCGCGGTACATCACCGCCACGCGATCGGACAGCTCCAGCACCTCGTCCAGCTCCGCCGAGACGAGGAGGATGGCGGCGCCGGCATCGCGCTGCTGGATCGTGCGGCGGTGGATGAACTCGATGCTGCCGACGTCGAGCCCGCGGGTGGGCTGGTCGAGGATCAGGAGGCTCAGGTCGCGGTCGAACTCCCGGCCGACGACGACCTTCTGCTGGTTGCCACCGGACAGCGTGCTGACCCGACTCCGAACCGAGGGAGTGCGGATGTCGAACGCGGACGTCGTGGTCTTCGCCGCGGCCTCGATCGCATCCTCGTTCCGGAGGATCCCGCGCCGCGCGTACGGCGACCGGTAATAGCTCGTGAGGACGAGGTTGTCCGCCACGTCGAAGGCGAGGACGAGACCGAACCGATGGCGGTCTGCGGGGACGAACCCGACGCCGGCTTCGTTGAGACTTCGCGGGCCCACGCCCGTGACGTCCCGACCCTTGAGCTGAACCGTCCCGGCCGTCGGGCGGCGCAGCCCGACGAGCGCCTCGACGAGCTCATCCTGCCCGTTCCCGGCGACGCCGGCGATCCCCAGGATCTCGCCCGATCGGACCTCGAGGTCGACGCCGCGAACCACCTCTGTCCCGCGATCGTCGGCGACCCGCAGGCCGTTGATGCGGAGGGCGGCGTCGGCGGGATGAGAGTCGCCGCGGTCGACGATCAGCTGGACCTCGCGGCCGACCATCAGCTCCGCCAGATCGTCCTCGTCCGTCTGCGACGGGATTCGCTGGCCCACGACGCGTCCCCGGCGGATGACGGTGATCCGATCAGCGATCTCGAGGACCTCGTAGAGCTTGTGGCTGATGAAGACGATGCTGTGGCCCTCGGCGGCGAGGCGCCGCAGGACGGCGAAGATCTCCTCGGTCTCCTGCGGCGTCAGCACGGCCGTGGGCTCGTCCAGGACGAGGATCCGGGCCTGCCGGTACAGCGCCTTCAGGATCTCGACCCGCTGCTGCCAGCCGACCGAGAGGCTCCCGACCCGCGCGTCCGGGTCGATCTCGAAGTGGAACCGCTCGCCGAGCTCGCGGATCCGCTTCCGCGCCTCGCGCTGGTCGATGAAGACCGGGTTTGCCATCGTCTCCTCGCCGAGGAGGATGTTCTCCGCGACCGTGAGAACGGGGACGAGCATGAAGTGCTGGTGGACCATGCTGATCCCGCGAGCGATCGCATCCGATGGACCGCTGATGCTCACGGGCTTCCCGTCGAGGAGGATCTCCCCCTCGTCGGGGCGGGCAAGCCCGTACAGGATGTTCATCAGGGTCGTCTTGCCGGCGCCGTTCTCGCCGAGCAGGGCGTGGATCTCACCCGGGCGGACGTCGAGATCGATGTGGTCGTTGGCGATCACCCCCGGATAGCGCTTGGTGATGCCGTGCATCTCGAGCGCGGGGGCGACGACCGGTGTGGCCTCGGGTTCGGCTGAGCTCTCTGTCGACACGGCCATCTCGCGGAACGGCGCCGGAAACGACGACGAGCGGACCGGCCCGGTGGGCGCGGTCCGCTCGTCGATCAGTGGCTGGTCAGGACGCGCTGGGCGCGGGCGAGCCCGTGGCCGGCGCGGCAAGCACGCCGCACTTGTCGGGGCAGGTCTTGAGCGTTCCGGCCTTCATCGCGGCGAGAGCCGTGTCGAGCTTGCCCTTCAGGTCGGCCGGCATGATGCTCGCCTTGTCGTGGAAGTCGGAGATGCCGATTCCGTCGTTCGCGGCGCTCCACAGGCTGTCACCGCCCTTGGCGGTGCCGCCGGCAATGGCCTTGATCGTCTGTTCGACGGTGTTGGTCAGCTTCTTCTCGGCGCTCGTGATGATGCACTTGTCGCCGTTGGGATAGGACAGGAACTGGTCGACGTCGACGCCGATGGCGTAGATGTTCGCGGCGCAGGCCGCGTCGATCACCCCGTTCCCCGTCTTGCCGGCCACCTGGAAGAGGACGTCCGGCTTGTTCTGGGCGATGAACTGCTGGCCGAAGCTCTTGCCGGTCACCGGGTCGTTGAACGCCTTGTCCGAGAAGTCGTTCGTGACGTACGTGCTGACGACCTTGATGTTCGGGTTGATCGACTTCGCGCCCAGCTCGAAGCCCTGGATATAGCGGATGCACGGAGCGCAGAGGCTCGTGCCGCCGATCGCGCCGACGACGCCGGTCTTGCTCACCGAGGCCGCCACCATGCCGACGAGGTAGCCCGGCTGGTCTTCCTGGTACTCGAGCGAGATGTAGTTCGGGACGAGCGTCTTCGCGTCGCCCTTGCAGCCGAACGTCGGGTCGAGCTTGCCGCTCGCGTCGACGCAGATCGGCGACTGGTCGACACCCACGAACCACGTCTTCGGGTTCAGGTGGGCTTCACAGGTCGTCGCCGAGGCATTGTTGAAGCCCGCGGTGACGATGATGTCGAAGTTCTGGTCGACGAACGACTGGATGTTCTTGATGTACTGGCTGGCGTCCTTCGGCACGACGGAGCTCGGGGCCGCGGCCTTGAGGTCCGTTGCACCCGCCTGGGCGCCCTTGAACGTGTACTCGTTGTAGTTCTTGTCGTCGAGCGTGCCGATGTCGGTCGCGACGCCGATCTTCGCCTTCGACCAATCGGTCGGCGCGGTATGGCTGGCGTTCGCGGCCGCGCCCGCACACGGATCGGGCGCGGCTGACGGTGCAGCCGAGCCGCCACCGCCTCCGCCCCCACCCGTGTTGGAACACGCCGAGAGGACGATCGCCACGGCGGCGAACACGCTCAATCGCGAGGAACGCGTACGCATCCTTCTCCTCCGAAGACGTCGGCCGACCCATACCCCTCGAGCAGCACCTGCCCGCAGATCGCAGCCGGCTCGACCACGGGCCGCGTTCCGGGCGACCCTTCGGCGCATGCTAACGACCGGCCGGAGCGTCGGCAACCTGAGTTCGCACGAGCGGGCCACGGGTCGGCGACGGTGATCGGCCGGCCGATGGCGATTTCCGGCAGACTCCACCGATGACGTTCGATGGCCCGGCGTCCGGTGGCCGCACGACGACCGGAATCGCGTTCGACGACGAGGGCTCCGGCGACCCGATCGTGCTGCTCCACGCGGGGGTCGCCGACCGTCGGATGTGGGCGCCACAGCTGCCGCTGCTCGCGCCCACCCATCGCGTGATCCGGCCGGATGCGCGCGGGTTCGGCGAGTCGCTGCCGCCGGCTGGCCCGTGGTCGCACCACACGGACGTGCTCGCGCTGCTCGACGAGCTCCTGATCCCGAGCTGTCATCTCGTCGGCGCGTCGATGGGCGCCGGGGTCGCGGTCGAGGCGGCCCTCGCGAGACCGGACGCGGTGGCGTCGCTCGTGCTGGCGGCACCGAGCGGGGCGCTGCTCGGCGAGGCGCCGACGGAGCTCGTGCCGGTCTGGGCTGCCGAGGTCGACGCCCTCGACCGGGGCGACGTCGCCGCGGCCGTCGAGGTGAACCTCCGGGCCTGGGTCGACGGGCCCGTCCGCGCGCCCGATGTCGTCGACGACGAGGTCCGCTCGGCGGTCGGCCGGATGCAGCGGGAGGCGTTCGAGCTTCCCGAATGGGACATGGAGACCGCGCCGGAGCACGAGCTGTCGCCGGCCGCGAGCACCCGCCTCGGCGAGCTGCGATGCCCGATCCTCGTCGTGGTCGGCGAGGCCGATCAACCGTCCGTCATCGCGACCGCGGAACGGATCGCCGCGGAGGCGCCCGACGCCCGCCTTGCGGTCTGGCCGGCGAGCGGCCACATGCTCACGCTCGAGCGACCGACGGCGTTCGCGGCCGCCGTGCTCGAGTTCCTCGCCGAGGTCGAGGCGACGAGACGGACCGTGCGGCAGCCCGTCGTCGACGCCCCGAGGTGACCCGCCGCGAAGTGGGCGGCTCGCCGCTCCGCTACGTCGCCCTCGGCGACAGCTACACGATCGGGACCGCGACGCGGTCGCCGGGGGAGCGCTGGCCGGACCAGCTCGTGGAGCGGCTGGCGACCGAC
>JBPYEM010000025.1:0-5672 GCA_051985205.1 Candidatus Limnocylindrales bacterium
AGCAGACGCTTCTCCGCGCCGGTCGCGCGGGAGCGCCGATCCCGCCGCGCGACCTCTGGGCACGAACCGCCGCCGCCATCGAGCAGGAGTCGGGGTTCCGCGATCGTCGCACTCGCGGCGCCGTCCGTCCGCGCTCCTGGCTTCGTTCTCCGCTCCTTGCCACGGCGCTCGTCGGGGCCGTCGCCGTCGGGACGCTGTTCTCCTCCCGGCTTCCTGGCGACGGCGGCCACGCGACGCCTCCGCCGGCGGCTGCGTCCGCAGCCGCGACCGACGTCGTCCTGTCGTCGATCCTCCCGGAGGCCACACCGATCGCGGTCGGTGCGCACGTCCAGTGGATCAGCCGCGACGCGGACGGCCGCTATCGGCTCACGAATTGGGATGTCCGGGCGGTCTGCCCGTCGCCGGGCGACGGCTGCACGTCCGCGCCGCCCGTCCAGGACCAGCCGGTCGGGATCGAGACGGAACCGCAGACGGTGTTCGGGTCGCGCGACGGAACGCAGCTGATCGTCGTGAACCAGCCGGGCCAGGTGGACTCCGGCGTCTCCGTCGTCCAGATCCAGCCAGGGCCCGTCCAGAGCCCGGTGCCATCGGCGACGCCGGTCAGCACGGCGACGCCCTCGTCGACGACAAGCGGTCCGCCCGCGTCCTCCGCAGCGACCTCGACGGCGACACCGACGGTCCCGGTCACGCCGACCGTTACGCCGATCGTGACGCCGACTGCGAGTCCGAGCGAAACCGCGTCCGAATCGCCGACGAGTTCATCTGGATCGGCCCCACCCTCCGTGGCCGTGACGCCGTCCGCGACGCCCGGCGGCCCGATCCAGATCGCCCATGACGTCGTCCTCGTGGGTCAGTCCGCGGCCTACTCGCCGAGCTCGGAGTGGTTCGCGTTCACGGCCCGACCGGCGGATGGATCCACGGGCCCGGACATCTACCTCTGGAGGGTCGGTGAGCCGATCGCCGAGCCGGTCACGAAGGACCACCATTCGACGTTCGGCTCGTGGACGAGCGACAACCAGGTCGTGGGCAGCACGATCGCCGAGACGGCGACCGACGGAGCGTCGACACCGCCGGACCTCGACACGATCTCGTTCGTCCTCGATCCCGAGGACGGATCGAAGGTCACGGTCCCGCAGGCCGGACGCGTCTGGCGTCCCGCGGTCGACCCGACCGGCCATCGGGCGATCTACTGGGCAGGCACACTTCGACGGCAGGCGGATCCGCCCGCGTATGTCCCGTTCGCCGGGCGGCTGGTGATCGGTGACTGGACCGGCGGCGCGACGACCGCCGAGGGAAGCGCGCCGCCCACCCCGCTCCAGGGCGACCAGACCGGTCAGCGCCATGAGACGACGATCGCGTCCGGCCAGATCCAGGACTGGGACGCGCGCTGGGACAGCACCGGCACGAAGGTCGCGATCTGGATCGCCGACGCGAGCGATCCCACGGTCGGCTCGCTCAGCCTCTACGGCGTCGACACGTTCGACGGCCGGATCGACCTGAAGAAGCCGTTGCTGGACGGAACGCCGGCGAAGGCCGGGTTCTCGATCTCGGACGGCAAGCTCGTCTGGGCGGAGCCCGACGGCGCGACCGGGGCCGGACGCGTCCTGGTCCTCGCGTGGACGGCCCAGGGGACCGGCACGGTCGACACGGCCTCGGATCAGGTGGTCGTCGTCCGCTAGCTGGCCGCCGCATCCGAGGCGCGCACTTGAGCGTGCGGAAGCCAGGCAGCGGAGTCCGGCAACAATGGCGCCGGGACTCTCGCGGCGCGTCCGTGATTCTTGTATCGTCTCCGTCTCATGCGACCAACGAGGCTGGTCGCGGGCGCGGCGCTCACCGCCGCCCTCGCCCTGGCTGCGTTGCCGGAGATCGCTGCTTCTGCCGCCCCGACGGCCCCGAGCGCGATCGAGCCGTCAGCGTTCAAGTCCATCCAGGTTCAGGCGATCGCAGCGACCGACCCGACGGCCGCCGAGCCGGATTCGACGTACGCGGCAGCGGCCCTTGCCGGCGCAGCGACCCTCTTCACGGAGCCCGGCACCGCGGGTCCCGCTCCCATCGCCGCTCGGCCGCAGGTCGTCCTGCCGGCCGCAGGAGGCGGCTCGTCGCTCAAGCCGCCCCGCTACAAGCTGTCCGGCTACGCGACGTTCTACGCGAACGGGACGACGGCGATGCGCCTGCCCCGCGGCACGACGATCATCGTGTGCGGCAGTGGTGGCTGCCTCGAGCGAGTCGTGAGCGACTACGGCCCGGTTGCCTCGACGAAGAACCGGATCATCGATCTCTACACGCCCGACTTCTTCGCGGTCTGCGGCTGCCCGTCGTGGTCGGGCACGACCTGGGTGACGGTGTCCATCTACTGATCGGGCGGTCGGTCGGCAACGACCGTCGGGTATCCTGAGCGTCGACCTTTCGTCCGGCCCCGTGAGGCCGTGTCAGCGCCCCGAGAGGCGCGGAAAGGAGCGATGAGCGGTCGCCAGATCATGACGGCGGAGGAGATCCGCCGGGCGACGATCCGCATCTCCCATGAGATCGTCGAGAAGCAGGCCGGCACCGCCGGTCTGACCCTCGTCGGGATCCAGCGCCGGGGTGTGCCGCTCGCCCGCCGGATCGCCGCGTCGATCGCCGAGAACGAGGCGACGGCCGTCCCCGTCGGCGCCCTGGACATCACCTTCTACCGCGACGACCTGTCGCTCGTGGCCCAGCAGCCGGTCGTGAAGGGCACGGACATCCCGTTCGACCTGAACGGGGCGACGGTCGTCCTCGTCGACGACGTCCTGTACACCGGCCGGACGATCCGTGCGGCGATGGATGCGCTCGTGGATTTCGGTCGCCCGCAGGCGATCCGGCTGGCGGTTCTCGTCGACCGCGGCCATCGCGAGCTGCCGATCCGGGCCGACCATGTCGGCAAGAACGTCCCGACCTCTCGCGAGGAGGTCGTCAAGGTCCAGCTCGAGGAGATCGACGGCGAGGACGCCGTGCTGATCGACCGGGCGCCCGATCGCGTGGCGACGCCGGTCGGATGACGCTGGTGGACCGCTCCCGGGACGTGGCCGGCGACGCCGCCGGCAAGGAGGCGCCTGTCGTCGCGGTCCCGATCGTCGACTCGCCGCCGCACGAGCAGCCCGTCGCGTGGCGCCATCGGCATCTTCTCGACGTCGACGTCCTGTCGTGGGCCGATATCGATCTCGTCATGCGGACATCCGACGCGATGCGCGAGGTCCTCGCCCGGCCGATCGCAAAGGTGCCTGCCCTGCGCGGCCGGAATGTGACGATCCTCTTCTACGAGCCATCGACGAGGACGCGCGTCTCCTTCGAGGTCGCGGCAAAGAACCTGTCGGCGGACGTCGTCAACATCGCGACGGCGACATCGTCGGTGACGAAGGGCGAGTCGCTCGTCGATACGGTTCGGACGGTCGAGGCGCTCGGCGCCGAGATGCTGGTGATGCGCCACGCGGTGTCCGGCGCGCCCTATCTCGCCGCGGAGACGTTCCACGGATCCGTCCTCAACGGCGGAGACGGCTGGCATGCCCACCCGACGCAGGCGCTCCTCGACCTCTACACCCTGCGATCGCGGCTCGGCGAGGGCGTGGATCAGGCGCGCGAGGGCGGATGGTCACTGAAGGGCCGGAAGATCGTGATCCTGGGCGACATCCTGCATTCCCGGGTCGCCCGGTCGAACCTCTGGACGCTGACGGCGGCCGGGGCCGATGTCTGGGTCTGTGGGCCGGCAACCCTCCTGCGCGGGTTCGAGGCGTGGGCCGCCAGGGGCGTCGCGAGTCGCCGGTTCCACACGACGTCGTCGATCACCGAGGCGCTCCGGGACGCCGACGCGGTGATGGCGCTGCGAATCCAGAAGGAACGCATGGCGTCCGGCCTGTTGCCGTCGCTCCGCGAATACGCGGCTCGGTACGGGTTGACCCGGGGTCGGCTCGGGCTCGCCCGCCCGAATGCGCTCGTCATGCATCCGGGGCCGATGAACGAAGGCGTCGAGATCGCGCCCGACGTCGCGGCGGGGACGCAGTCGCTCATCGAGGAGCAGGTCCGGAACGGCGTCGCGGTCCGGATGGCGCTGCTCTACCTCCTCGCGGGCGTCCGCGCCGCGTGAGCGCGCTCGCGCCGGTGGCGACGGACGTCGGCTCGGTCATCTCCGATCTCGAGATCTCGCGGGCCTGGCTGGTCGACCCGTCGACCGGTCGCGAAGGACCGGGAGAGATCGTCGTGACGGACGGGGTCCTGGAGGCCGTGAGCTGGCTCGAGGGCGACGAGGCCGATGGGATCGACGAGCGCGGCGTCGTGGTCGCCCCTGGCTTTGTCGACCTGCACGCCCATTTCCGTGAGCCCGGCAACGAGGATGCGGAGACGATTGCGTCCGGCCTTGCCGCTGCGGCTCACGGCGGGTTCACGACCGTCTGCGCGATGCCGAACACGACGCCCCCGATGGACGATCCAGCGGTCCTCGACCGGGTGCGCTCCGCAGCCGCTGCATCCGGCTCGCCGGTCCGGCTCCTGGCCTTCGGGTCGATCACCGCCGGTCGGACCGGCGAGACCCTTGCCGCGCTCGGCGAGCTGGCCGATGCCGGCGTCGCGGGGTTCAGCGACGACGGCGCACCAGTCGCTTCGGCCCCGGTGTTCCGCAATGCCCTCGCCTATGCCGGCGCCCTCGGCCTGCCGATCGTCGAGCATCCCGAAGACCCGTCGCTGACGATCGGTGCCGAGGCGAACGACGGCTACATCTCGACCGTCCTGGGGCTGCATGGCTGGCCGGCGGCGGCCGAGGAGGCCGCCGTCGCCCGCGATCTTGCGCTTCTCAGCGAGGTCGTGCGGGACGTGCCGGCCGCCCGATTGCACCTCACCCACGTCTCGACGGCCGCGGCGCTGGAGCTGATCCGCCGGGCGAAGGCGGCCGGCCTGCCGGTGACGTGTGACGTGACGCCGCACCATCTCGCGCTGACGGACGAGTGGCTCGCCGGCGCGCGGCGTTGGGCGTGGGAGGCGACAGGAGATCCCTGGGCGGACGAGCGCTCGGCGATCGTTGCCGCGCCCTACGCCTCCTCGCTCCGCGTCAATCCGCCGCTCCGGTCGGTCGCGGACGCGGCCGCGTGCCGGGAAGCGCTGCTCGACGGAACCGCGGATGCGATCGCGACCGATCACGCCCCGCACACCACCGTGGACAAGGACGTCGAGTTCGGGCTTGCCGCGAACGGAATCAGCGGCCTGGAGACGGCGCTTGGCGTCGTGCTGGCGATGGTCGACGCCGGGCTGATCCCGCTCCGCCGCGCGATCCAGGCGTTGACCAGCGACCCCGCCCGAGTTCTTGGATCGTCGTGGCGCGCGGAGCGCACGCCCGGCCTCGTCGAAGGCGCGTCCGCCGACCTCGTGGTCTTCGACCGGTCAACGTCCTGGAAGGTGTCGAAGGACGACCTGGCGTCCCGCGGCAAGAACACGCCGCTCATCGGCCGGGACCTTCCGGGTGTCGTGCTCGTCACCGTCGCCGGCGGCCGCCTCGCCTACGAGGCGCCCGGCAATTGAGACGGCAACCGGAACGGTGAGTGGTTGACCCCGAGCATCTCGAGGATCCGTTCGGGGACCGGGCCGCCCCAAGGCATCGTGCGCTCAGGTGACTGGCCCAGGCCGACCGCCTCGAAGATGATCCACGACGACGCGGCGGAGCCCTG
>JBPYEM010000026.1:0-4014 GCA_051985205.1 Candidatus Limnocylindrales bacterium
CCGGGCGAGGTCGCCAACGGCGAGCCGGTACGGACCCGCGCCGAGGGTGGAGATGACCGCGGGCAGCGGGTCGGCGTCGGTCCCGGCGTGACGTCGAGGATCGAGGAGCGACGCGGGCACCTCGTCCACGATCGGCGTGCCCGCGAGGACGTGGCGCAGGGCGGTGGGATCGACCGCGATGAGGGTCCGTTGACCACCGGTCGACAGCGCAACGGCCTGGATATGGGCCGGCGCCGCGTCGGTCACGCCCGGCACGCCGCTCGCATCGACGCCCGCGGGGAGTACGGCGGTCCCGGCGAGCGGATCGGAGCCGGCATCCACGCGGACCGAGGCGCCGACGTCCTGCCAGGCCTGCAGGTCGGCCGACCGTCCGACATGAAGGATCGTCGCCGAGGCGAACGTCCCGAGCGTCGCGATCGCCAGGATGATCAGGAGGACGCGTGATGCGCCCGGTGCCCGCGCGGCGCGTCGGGCCGCCAGCACGGGCCCGAGACGGCGGCCGCGCGCGGCCAGGGCCGCGAGCCCGCCGATGGGCAGTGGCGCGACGCGCAGGGCGATGAGTGCCGCCGCCGCCCCGACGAGGACCGGCACCGCGATCAGGAATGGGTCCGGCGGCGAGGCGTCCGGCAGGATGAGCGGTGTGGCCGCGGCGCCGGCGGTCGACGAGCCGACGGAGACAGCCCGGAGGCCGCGGTCGCGAAGCGTCAGCGCACCGGCGACGGCGAGCAGCACGACCACGAGCTCGAAGACGAGGCGTCGCGCCCGCGGCGCGCCGATCGCGGCAGCGACCCGGACGGGCGGACGTGGCGGACCCACGATCGAGCGGAGGACGAGGCCGAGGTCGAGGACGACGGCCACGAGCCCGACGAGGAGCCCGACGCCGTAGGCCGCTCCATCGTCCCGTCCGGAGACGAACGCGACGGCAATCGCGGCTCCGATGAGTCCGGCCGGGATGGCGATGAGACTCGCTTCGGCGCCCACCGCGAGGATCGACTGGACGCTCGAGGCACCGCGCTCCCGCTGAAGGACGAGGATCCGGCGACGCTCGTCAGCGGTCAGGGCGATCACGAGGCCGAGCGCCGCGAGGGCGACGGCAGCGGCGCCGACCGCGGCGACGCCGAGCACGGCCGAGGCGGCGTCCCACGGTCCCTGGAGACCGACGAGCCGTCCGAGCAGGCGAGTATCGAGGGTCACGCCCTTTGCCGAGTTCGCGTTCGGGTAGAGCGTCTCGAGTCGCCGCAGGGCGGCGACCGCACCCGGGAGCGTGTTCGGATCCAGCTTCGACGAGTCGACCGGATACCGCCATGTCACGACGCGTGGTGGCGGGCCCCAGGTCAGGAAGCCGTTGCCACCCGGCGACTCGGAGCCGACGAGCCCGGGCATCGCGTCGGGCGCGAGCAGGAGCGTCGACTGGATGAACGTGAGGTTCGACGAATACTCGTGGAGCGTGAAGGCGAGGACCCGCGTGTCGTCGACCCAGAACGGGTCGGTCGTCGAGATGGGCTCGTAGATGCCGACGATCGTCACGGCGATCGCCGATCCGGCAGATCGCGAGTCGAGCGTGACGTCGGGCACCATGACGACCGTCGAGCCGACGCCGAGCCCGAGCTCGTCCGCGCTCTTCTGCGAGATCGCCGCCTCCAGGCGGACGATCGTCGCCGTCGACGGCTCGCCCCCGGTCTGCGATCCCGAGTGGAGCGGGTCCGGCGCCGATCCGACGGTTCCGGTGGGTGCCCGGCCGGCGATGAGGCGGACGTGATCCTCGGCCCCCGGCATGATCCGGAGCCGAATCTCGGCGGCTAGGGACGGTCCCGACACCGCCCGGAACGCCGGCGTCTCGATCACGACGGACGTCGGCCCCAGCAGGGACGGGAGCGGTGGCGGGAAGGTCGCCCGGAGATCGTCGCCGTCCTTGTCGACGCCAGGGAGGTCGACCGGCGTCGCCGCCCCGAGGTCCTCGCGCCCGCCGTCGACCCGCGTCAGGGCGACGACGCGATCCGTGTTGCGGATCTCCGCGAGGGCCGCATGGATGGAGTCGCGCGCGATCGAGTCGAACAGCCGCGGTCCGGCGGCTGCGAGGAACGCGGTCACGAGGACGAGCAGGCCGAGCCCGATCGAGGCGAGCCGGGCTTGCCGGAGCCGGCGGAGCGAGGCGATGAGCCAGCCCACGTCAGTCCTCCGCCGCCCGGAGGATCGTGGCGATCCGCCGACCCGGCAACGGCCGTCCGACGATCAACACGGTCAGCCCGAGCACGGCGAGCGCCGCAGCACCGACGATCGCGAGCACCGGCCACGGGACGACGACCTGCGGCACGGGAACGACGGTGGCACCCGACGGCCCCAGGAGCGTCTCGGGCACGATCAGCACGCCGAGGACGACGCCGATCGCGACCCCCGCGACGAGCCCGACGACGAGCAGGAACCCCTGCTCCGCGGCGAGCCAGCCGGCGAGCTGCCGTCCGGACAGGCCGAGGGCGCGGAGCAGGGCGAACTCCCCCAGCCGCTCCCGGGTCGAGACGGTCGCTGCCACGAGGAATCCGAGGATCGCGAACGCCGCCGCAGCCAGCGAGCCGAGGATCAGGGCCCCCAGTGTCGCGAGGCCGATCGGATCGGCTTCGAGCGCCGCAAGGCTGGATGTCCGGTCCGTCACCGTGGCTGCCGGGAAGGGCGGAGCATGGGCTGCAGCCGCCACGCCAGCGATCGCGCCGGGCGCGGCGGCGAGCCACCATTCGTTCGGCGGCGGGATCGAGGCTCCCCCGAGGAAGCCGAGGAGGTCGAGCGTCGGGCCGTCGACGATCATGAACGGCGTCGCGGGGTTGATCGTCGGGAACTCCGCCGTGCTCGCGACGATCTTCAGCTGGACGTCGGCTCCGTCACTCCGGCCGCCGACCTCATCGCCGACGGCGGAGCCCGCGAGCCCGAGGAGCGCATCGCCGGCGATGGCCGGAACTGCCCGGTCGGCGGGGGCCGGTGGCACGAGCCGGATCCGGCGGTCCTCGCCGATGATCTGGCGATCGTCCTTCGGCAGGACGACCCGCCCGATCCCGGCGGCGAGCGTCTCGGTCGCATCCTCGTTGTTCTGGCTGAGCCAGAACCAGCCGGCGGCGGTCGCGCCGTCGACCGTTCGCCAGGCCGCAGCGTCCGTCGACTGCGCCGCCGACGACGCGTCGATGCCGAGGATGTCGAACGTCCCATGGATTGGCCCGACCGGGCCGAACTGGAAGGGCTCGGCGAGCGTGACGGTCAGCCCGATCACGCTCCGGGGATCCGAGGGCCCGCCCGTCGGGAGCGCGTTCCGGACTGCCCCGAGCGGAACGACGACGGCCTGGCCCTTCTTGCGCCACAGCCCGGACTCCTCCGTCCCGTCGTCACCGAACGTCGCGAGCCGGCCGTCGGCGTCCCGGACGACGGCGGTGATCGTGAGCCCCTGGTAGTCGTCCGGGACGTCGATCGTCACGGACTCGCCCGTCGCGCCATTCGTGAAGCGCGGTCCGTCCTCGTGGAGATCGGCGTCGAGACGGACCCGCAGCCAGCGCGTCCCGGGCGGCAGCGCCAGCCCGTCGAGGTGCGGCCGCGCGGCGGCGAGGGTCGCGAGGCCCGGCAGCAGTCCGGTCGTCTCACTCCCGCTCGGGAAGCTGGCGATCCGCGGGATCGTGGTCGCGTCGGCCGAGAGGAGGACGCCGGTTCGCACCACGCGACCCACGGCCAGGTCGCGGCGGCCGACCGGCGTCGCCTGGCTGACACCGGCGATCGCCCGGTAGGCCGTGCCGAGCTGCCAGGCGGGAACCGTCGCCGCGGGGCCCAGCGCGACACGAACGTCTGCGCCCGTCTGGTACGCGGCCTGGTCCGCCTGCGAAGCGGTCCACGTGGCGGCATAGATCGCCCCGAACGTTCCCAGCGCGGTCGAGAGCATCAGCAATAGGGCGGCCCGCGTGTAGCGCAGCGGCCGCCTCGCGATCTGGCGAGCGCCGAGCGGCGAGAGGAGGCCGCGAGCGCGATCGAGGAGCCGCTCCC
>JBPYEM010000027.1:0-5786 GCA_051985205.1 Candidatus Limnocylindrales bacterium
CCGCTCGCACCGACCCCGCACGCACCGACGGCCGCACCCTGCGTGCCCGACTCGGCGCCCCGTCCGGCGGGTTGCGCGATCGGCTCGAGCGGGGGCTCACGGCCGGCTGATCCAACACCCGCCCTCCAGGGGCGGGCTCGACCTCCAACGCTGCCGACAACGTCCTCGCCGATCACATCTAGGCCGGCGACACGACCGTCCCCGCCATCGCTCGGGCACGCTCCCGGAGCCGCGGCCACGCGACGACGAAGCCCGCTGCGGACAGCGTCGTCATCACGACCGCGAACAGGTAGAACGGCAGCCGGATGTCGATGTCCGCCGCGGCCCCAGCCACGAGCGACGCGACCACGAATCCGAGCGTTCCCGATGCTCCCACGATTCCCTGCGCGGTCGACGCGCGTCCTTCTGGACTTCCCGCGGCGATGATCGAGAACAGGGCCGGCCCACCGACCGCGGAGCCGGTCGACTCGACGAGGATCAGCGGGACCGACAGGACGGGATCACGGATTGCCGTGTAGGCCAGGGCCGCGACGACGGGCAGGACGGTCCCGAGGACGAGGAACGGCGTCAGGCTGCTGCGATCGATGCGCCGGCCGAACCACGGCGAGAGCACGATGATCGGCACCCCGAACATCGCGAACGTGAGCCCGATCAGCTCGAGGCCCGCGCCCAGCCGCTGGAGGAAGATCGACCAGACGACCTCGTAGGTCCCGTAGGCGAAGTTGCCACCGACCGTGAAGAGCGTCGCGGCGACGAGCCAGCGGTTCACGAGGCCGGTCGGCGGCGACTGGACCGCGAGCGGCGGCCCAACCGGCTCGCGACCTGCGCCCAGCTCCGTGACGTCGAGGGTGACGGAGCGCGATCGAACTGCCGCATCGGCTGGTCGCGGCCGCTCCCGAACCCGCCAGGCGATCGCCGCGGCCGCGACGAACGAGCTGACGCCGCCGAAGACGAAGATGAAGCCGATCCCGCCGAACACCGTCGCGCCGATCCCGCCGATCGCGGGGCCGAGCAGGAGCCCGCCCATCTGGGCCGCGCCGTACACGCCGAACGCCTCGCCCCGACGATCCGTCGGCGTCGCGTCGGAGATGTAGCCACGGGCGGCGGGGTCGTACATCGCCGTCGCCAAACCTGCCAGCGCCCGCAGGATCACGAACGGGACCGGTCCCACGATCACCAGCGGCAGGAACAGGAAGATGCCGGCACCGATGTTGCCGGCGACCATCAGCGGGACGCGCGCCGTCCGATCGGCCACCCAGCCGAAGAGCGGCTCGCCGACGAGCCGGGCCGCGGGCCACGCGGCGACGACGATCCCGAGTGCCTGCAGCGAGACGCCGTGCTCCGTGAAGTAGAGCGGCATGATCGGGAGCAGCGCACCGAACCCGAGCCAGACGATGAGCTCGGCAGCGAGCAGCGGCAGGATCGCGTTCCAGCGGCGAGTCCAGGCGAAGAGCCCGTCCACCAGGGCTCGCGGTCGTGCCGACATCGCGGAATCGTAGGCGCGACGGGAGGGCGACGACCTCGCCGTATCATCGCGCGGTGCCTGCCGCGGACCCCCGAGCGCCCCGAGTCGCGTCCGGCCGGGACGGTCATGTCGCTCGCGAGGGGGTGCGATGAGCGGTCCCATTGGTCTGCACGGCGGAGGCGAATACCTCAGCGGTGACGAGCCGTTCCTCGATGCGTTGCTCGTCGCGGCCGCGGGCCTGCTGGACCGGGATCGCTCTCGCGAGGACGCCTCCGCTCCTCGGGATGCCGTGCGCCCTGCGGTTGTCGAGCCGCGACCCGTGCGCGTCGTCGTCGTCCCGACGGCGGCGAGCCGCGGGTTGCCGGACCGGGCCGCCACCAACGGGGTTCAGGCGTTCGAACGCCGCGCAGCAGCGATCGGGGTCGGGGTGGCCGTTGCGGTGGCTCGGGTTGTCGATGCCGCGTCGGCGGCAGACCCCGACATCGTCGACCTCCTGGCTTCGGCGGATCTGATCCACCTCCCGGGCGGCGACCCGGACCTCATCCCGGCGATCGTCGGCGGGACCCCGGCCGAGGCCGCGATCCGCCGGGCGTGGCTCGACGGCGCCATCGTCGCCGGGGCGAGCGCCGGGGCGATGGCGCTCGCCGGCTGGACGTGGACGCCCCAGGGTGGGACGCGCGGGCTCGGCTTCGTCGACGGCCTCGCCGTCGTCCCGCATTACGACGAGATCCGGCGGACGACCTGGCAGCGGGTGATCGACCGGATCGCGCCGGGCGGCATCGGCTACCTCGGGCTCGATGAGCGGACCGGCATCCTCGCGGAGCCGAACGGCGCCGGCGAGCGACGCTGGATCGTCGCCGGACCCGGGGCCGCGTGGTGGTTCGAGCGCGGCTCGACGGAGCCGCTCGTCGCCCGATCCGGCGAGGTGCTGCGGATCCCGGTCTGACGTCACGGGCGCCGACGCCGCGCCGTCGTGATGGCGGCCCGGCGCACGAGGCGCGGTCAGCCGGTTCGCTGAAGACCGGCCGCGATCCCGTTCACGGTCAGCTGGACGAGCCGCAGGAGTCGGTCGCGCTCCGGGCCGTCCGGCGTTCGGCGCAATCGACCGAGCAGCGTCACCTGCATCTCCGAGAGCGAGTCGACGTACGGATCGCGCAGGCCCAGGCGGCGGCGCAGCTCCGGGTCGTGATCGAGGAGGCGCTCGCGCCCGGTGAGGCGGCCGACCCAACCGACGGTCCGGACGTACTCCTCCTCGATCGCCGCCCAGAACCGGTCGCCGCCCGTCGCGAGGGCGGCGTACTGACGAGCCACACCCAGGTCGGCACGAGCGAGGGAAAGCTCGGCGTTGTCGACCAGGCTGGCAAGGAACGGCCAGCGCGCGTAGAGCCGAGCCAGTTGCGTGATCGCCGCGGGCCCGTGGAAGCGATGGTGCTCCTCGAGCGCGGAGCCGAGACCGAACCAGCCCGGCAGGTCGATCCGGGACTGCGACCAGGCAAAGACCCACGGGATCGCGCGGAGGTCCGCGATCGAACGCGTCGCTGGTGCGACCGACTCGTCCGGTGAGAGACCCAAGCCAGAGCGCGGTCGGCCGCGTGCGGCGGGGCGCGATCCCAGCCGCAGCGTCGCGATCTCGTCGATGGGCGTCGCCCCGCGGAAGAACTCGACGAAGCCCGGCGCATCGACGAGGGCCTGGTATGTGGCGCGGGAGGTCGCCGCCAGCTCGTCGAGGATCGGAGCACCCGTCGCCTCCGCGGACGCGACTGCCGCTGCGTGGCCGGGTGATGACGCGACGAGCGTCGCTGCCGTCAGGCCCTCCAGATGTCGGAGCGCGATCCCCGGATCGGCGTAGTTGGCCGCGATCACCTCGCCCTGCTCGGTGAGCTTCAGGCGACCGTTGACGGAGCCGGCCGCAAGGCCGAGGATCGCCCGGTTCGCCGGTCCCCCACCCCGGCCGATCGCACCGCCGCGACCATGGAAGAGCGTCAGCTCGACTCCCGCGTCGTGCGCCGTCGCCGCGAGCGCCGCCTGTGCTCGATGGAGCAGCCAGTTCGCCGCGAGGTAGCCGGACTCCTTGTTCGAGTCGGAGTAGCCGAGCATGACCTCCTGGCGGTCGCCGCGAGTCCGGAGGTGCCGGCGGTAGGTCGGATCCGCGAAAAGCTCCCCGAGGATCGACCCGGCTCGCTCGAGCGTCGCGGCGTCCTCGAACAGCGGCACGACATCGATTGCCGCGACGGCGCCACCGTCGGCGGCAGCGGCCGCTGCGAGCCGAAGGACGGTGGCGACGTCGCCCGGCTCTCGAGTGAACGAGATCACGTACCGACCCATCGACGCGGGCCCGAACCGTGCCTGTGCGGCCGCGACCGCCGCGAACGTGTCGACGACCTCGGCGGCGGTCACCCCGAGAACGAGCTCACGCCCGGGATCCCGGTCGGCCAGCGCCCGTTCGGCAGCGGCATGGACGGCGCTGTGCTGCCGGATCTCGAGCGAGGCGAGGTGGAAGCCGAACGTCGCGAGCTGCCAGCGGAGTTCTGCGACCTCGCCCCACGCGACGCGGTCCAGGCCGCCGTCCGCGAGACTCGTTTCCAGCTCCGCGAGCTCGGCGTCGAACTCGTCCGGCCCGCTGTACCGGCCCGTCAACGCGGCGGGTTGGCCAGTGAGCGATGCCCGCGTTCGGCGGAGCCGCTCGGCGATGAACCCGAAGCGCTGCCGGTAGGGCTCGTCCGGGAAGCGCCGGCGGAGCGTCCGGTCGAGATCCGGCAGCAGCTCCGCGTCGCGTGCCAGACGAGTCGCCAGCGCCTGGTCGACGCCATCGCTGGGGACGGCCGCCGCGATCGTCTGGCTCAGCCGGGTCGCGACCGCCTCGTAGCCATGGAGAACGTGATCGGCGTGGATCCGGAGGGTCCGCTCCGTGACCTCGGCCGTCACCGATGGGTTGCCGTCACGGTCGCCGCCGATCCAGGAATCCCAGGCGAGGAACGGCGTGACGAGCGGCCGACGCGTCCCGGTCCGGCCGGCATCCGCCGCGTCGCCGGGAGATGACGGCCCGCGTCGCCGGCCGCTGCCTCGACCGGTCGCGTCGTCGAGCGCCGCGTCGGCACGGCGCAGGAGCCGCGGCACGACCGTGAACAGGGTCTCGTCGAAGAAGGCGAGCGCCGTCCGAACCTCGTCGAGCGGCGAGACGGCGGTGGTCCGCAGGTCCGCCGTGCGCCAGAGCAGTGTCACCTCCTCGCGGAGGCGCCGGCGAAGGTCGCGGTCGTCGTCGACGTCGACGTCGCGATCGGCCAGCCGGGTCAGCAGCCGGTCGACCCGCCGGAGGGCGATCAGGACGGTGCGGCGACGGGCTTCGGTCGGGTGCGCCGTCAGCACGGGGGTGATCCGGAGCGCACGAACGGCGGCCACCACGTCGTCCGGGGTGGCGCCGCCCGCTCGCAGCCAGGCGACGGCCGAGGCCACGGAGTCGTCGGGACGGTTAGCTCGAGCGCGCCGGTCGCGGCCACGGGCGGCCCGGACGAGCTCCCGCTCCTCGGCGAGGTTCACGAGCCGGAAGTAGAGGCTGAATGCCCGGATCACGACCTCCGCCCGGTCGGGATCGAGCGAGGCGAGCTCGTCGACGAGGCCCCGTCGGAGGGACGGGTCGTCACCGCGCCGTAAGCGGATCGTCGTCCGGCGGACGCGTTCGACGAGGTCGAGCAGATCGCCGCCGGCCTGCTCGGCGATCACCTGGCCCAGCAACGAGCCGAGGAGCCGGACCTCCGTCGCCAGCGGGTCGCGCACGCGGCCCGTGCCGATCGTCGCCGGCTCGGCGCGGACTGCGTCGTTCCGACGACGACGGGCGATCGTCACGGGCTGCGACCGTTCCGCAAACGGGCCGAACCGAGCCCGCAACGCTGGCGGCCGGATTCCGACCCTAGGCTTGTATCGTGATCTCGATGGCGGCACCCGAGACGAGCGCGCGCAGCGGACCGGACCAGCTGGAGCAGCTCCGGTTCCTGCACGAGGTCGCCCGCCTCGCGACGACGGCCCGGACGTGGGACGAGCTGCTCGAGACGGTGGTCGATGGCACCCGCGACGCGCTCCACGCCGACGTCTCCTCGCTGTACCTGCTCGATCGCGATGGAGCCTACCTGACGCTGGCCGCGACGAACGGCCTCGACCGCTACCAGATCGGCCGGGCGCGAGTGCCGTTCGGTGAGGGCGTCACCGGCCGCGTCGCGGCGAGTCGCCGGCCGTTGGTCGTGCCGGACGTCCGCTCCGATGCGCGCTTCCTGTGGGTCCGCGGGATCGACCAGCGCCGGTTCATCGCCTCGATGCTGAGCGTGCC
>JBPYEM010000028.1:0-4513 GCA_051985205.1 Candidatus Limnocylindrales bacterium
GTCAGCGGACACGAAAACGCCCGAAGGAACCGCCGATCACTAGATGCTCCAGCCGATACAAGTACCACCCGGATCACTAGATGTTCTAGGCCCCTTCGGGCAAGACCAACCATAGGCGGTGCGAGGCCGCCGCGTCGAGGCACTTATCCACGAGTTTCGTCACGGCGGGCTTGCATCCACCTGGGTTGTCCACACGGTGCTCACCATCGTCCCGGCACCCGAGCCGAACGCGACGACGCCCGACCGAGCCGCGCCGTTGCCGATCGAGCTCGGCTGGAGACATTGGGGCGCTCGGGATGGTCATTGCGTCCGGACGGGACCCGGACGCACGACCGATGGTTGGCTCGACGGCTTGCAGGATCCCGGGCACAACGAAACGCCCGAAGAAACCTCGGCTCCGTAGCCTCCGCCGCCTGTGCAAGCACCTGCGACGTCGCTTTCAGCTCCGCGGCCCCTTCGGGCAGAGACCACTGTACGGTCCGGTGGGAGCCGTGGCTACCCACTTGTCCACGAGTTTCGCGGTTCGCCGGCGGTTTTCGGGCCGGTTGTCCACGACGTTTCCACGGCCGGTCCGCCGGACGGATCAGCCGTCCTCGTCGAGCGCCGATGTGGTACCGCCCCCCAGCGCCGGCAGCCCGTCCGATGTCACGTCCGCCGGATCCGGCGTGACGCGGATCCGCTTGAGCGACAGGGTCGGACCGATGTCGAGCGCATCGAGGTCCGCACGTTGCTGCGAAGCCGCGATCGCCCGACACACGGCCGAGCCGTCGACGATGACGATCACGTCGGACGACCAGGGCAGTCCCCGGACGTGGTCGACCCCGGTCGAGGTCACGGCGTTGCCATGGAGCGTCCCGTCGGCCTCCGGATGCAGGGTCAGCAGCCCGACCGGTGTCGATAGCTCGAGGTGGCTGAACCGGCCTTCGGGATCGAGCTCGAGGAGGAGCGAGCTTCGGATCCCCTCCCCCACCCGGACGACCTCGCGCCAGCGCCTGCCGCGGCGTCCCTCCGCGACGGACCACACGACGATCGAGCCGTCGGCGGCCGTGCCGTGGCCGGCGCGTCGGAGCCAGCTGCCAACCGATCCCGTCAGTGCGTCCGCGCCCCGGTCCCGTTCGATCCGTCCTGGTCGATCGAGTCGAGCCAGCGGTCGGCGACCGCGCTGAGCTCGCCGGCGAGGGCCGGCGCGGCACGACCGTGGACCCGGACATCGCGCGCGCCGTAGTCGAGGTCGACCGTCCCTCGCTCGCGGACGCGGGCGAGCAGCTCGCCGGCCGCGTACGGAACGCGAACGTCGACGTCAACCCAGAGCGATGCGAGGAGCGCCGCCATCTCGGCGCGAAGCGTGTCGAGCCCATATCCGGTCAGGGCGCTGACGAAGACCGACCCGCCCATCGCCGGCGCCGGCGTCGCGCCGTCCCGCGCCTCCGCCTCCACGAGATCGGCCTTGTTGAACGCCACGAGTCGCGGCTTGTCGCCCGCCCCCAGCTCATCGAGGACGGTCTGGACCGTCGCCCGATGCTCGCGGAGGTGGGGGTCGGAGGCGTCGACGACCTCGACCAGGACGTCCGCCCGGTTGACCTCCTCGAGGGTCGCCCGGAACGCGTCGACGAGCTGGTGCGGCAGCTTGTGGATGAACCCGACCGTGTCGGTCACGATCGCGGTCTGGCCGTCGCCGAGGCGGACCTGGCGCGACGTTGGGTCGAGCGTCGCGAAGAGCTTGTCCTCGGCCCGCGCGACCTCGGACCCGACGAGCGAGTTGAGGAGCGTCGACTTCCCGGCGTTCGTGTAACCCACGATGCCCACCGTCGCCATCATCCGGCGGTCACGGCCGCGGGCGGTGGTCTCGCGATGCTGGCGGACCTGCTCGACGCGTTCCTTCATCTTCGCGATCCGGGTCCGGATGAGCCGGCGGTCCGTCTCGAGCTGACTCTCGCCGGGACCCCGGGTGCCGATCCCGCCGCCGGTCCGCGAAAGGTGGGTCCACAGACGGGTCAGGCGCGGCAGCTGGTACTCGAGCTGGGCGAGCGCGACCTGGAGGCGGCCCTCATGCGTCTGCGCGTGCTGGGCGAAGATGTCGAGGATCAGCCGGCTGCGGTCGATCACCTTGACGTTCAGGAGACCCTCGAGGGCCTTCTGCTGACCCGGCGAGAGCTCGTCGTCGGCAATCAGGACGTCGAAGCCCGTCTCGCTCTTCGCCTGGCTCAGCTCCTCCGCCTTACCCTTGCCGACGTACCAGTTCGGGTCGACGTGGCGGCGGTTCTGCCACTCCGCACCGACGACGTCGGCGCCGGCGGTCGCGGCGAGGTTCGCGAGCTCCGCGAGCGATTCCTCGGCCGACCAGCCGGCGTCGCCACCGGTGTCGACCGCCAGCAGGAACGCCTTCTCGACGGGTGGTGTGAGATCGATCTGCGTGGTGCGAGCCATTGGCCCGAAGGATACCGGCCGGCCCGGTCAGGCTCGGCGATCCGTGTTCCTCGATCAGCGTTTCGTGAGCTTCGCGACCGCGGTTGCGAGGGCGTCGTTCGCCTTCCGCAGCCGGACGATCTCGTCGGCGATGAGCTTCAGCGACCGTTCGACGTCGGCGAGCTCGACGCGGACGGCGCGGCGAAGCGCCGCATCCATGTCGCTGCTCGACGACGCGCGACTTCGGCTGGAGCGTCGTCGCGTTCCGGTCACGTCCTTGAGGATCTTGTCGATGTCGAGGCTGAAGCCTCGGGGCTCGTCGGCTGTCATGCGCGGACGGTAGATCGACACGGCCCGCCGTTCAAGGCGAGCGACCCGACACGCATCTGCGAGGACGTGGATGCCGGCGGCGGTGCGTGGCGGAGGCGCCGTGCCCGACGATCCGGCCATGTCCGATCCACGCGCGCTCCCCGATGACCGACCGAATGTCGGCAGCACCTCGCTCGAGGAGGACCTGGGCGAGCTCGCCGGCGTCGGGCCGCGGGCGGACCAGGACGCCGTCATCGACGCGGACGCCGTCGAGGATCCGGACGAGCCCACGCCGAGCGAGGAGGAATGGGGCACCCTGCCGGTTCGGGATCGCGACGTCCTGTTCGAGGCGACCGTGGGCCAGGACCGTGACGTCGTCTCGCTCGACGCTCTGACGGACTCGGAGCTCCGCTCCGGCGAGACCACGGACCCGCTGGTCGCGATCGAGGAGGGTGAGGTCTGGATCGCTCCGTCGGACCCGCCGGTGGTCCCGAGCGAGGCACCCGACGGCATCGAGATCGCGGCCGGGGCCGGCGTGTCCGCGGAGGATGAGCCGTACGACGACAGCCACCGAAGCGGCGAGCTGGACGCGGAATCGTCGGTCAATGCCCGGATCCGGGAAGCCCTCCGCGCGGACTCGGCGACGAGCGCCCTCGCCGACCGGCTCGAGATCGCGATGCTCGGCGCGACGGCGATCATCCGCGGCCAGGTGGATGGGATCGAGGACTCGGACGCGATCATCGAGGTGGCCTCGCGCGTCGCGGGCGTGGCGGACGTCCGCGACGAAACGGAGGTCCCCGGCCTCTGACGAGCGCCAGAGGCGAAGCCCGATCGTCGAGCAAGCGGCGGGCGATCGCGATTGCCGGGTCGACCGGCGGGCCGTCGGTGGCGTCGATCCAGATGACGTCCGGCTCCGCCCGGAACCACGTCCGCTGGCGCTTCGCGAACGCCTGGTTCCGGCGCGCGTCCTCCGCGATTGCGGCGTCGCGCGACAGTTCCCCATCGAGCACCGCCCACGCCTCGCGGTAGCCGATCGCCGAGAACGCCGGCAGCGCCGGGTCGTACCGCTCACGAAGTGCACCGGCCTCCTCGAGCAGACCGGCATCGAATTGGCCGCGGGCGCGCGTCATGATCCACGCGCGATGACTCGGAACGTCGACCTCGAGGCCGATCCAGGCCACGGGGCCGTCGTATCCGCGCGGCGCGGGCAGATCCGGCTCACCACCCGCGACCTCGGCCATCTCGAGTGCCCGGACGACCCGGCGCGGGTTGGCCGTATCGATCGCCGCGGCGCGCCGCGGGGCGACCGCACGCAACCGCTCGACGAGCGGTTCGAGCCCGACCGCGAGGAACTCGGCTTCGAGACGGGCGCGGACGGCCGCGTCCGAGGGCAGCGCATCTGTGGCCACGCCGCGGGCCACGGCCCGGAGATACAGCCCCGTCCCCCCGACGAGGATCGCCAGGCCACCGCCGTCGGCGACACCAGCGAGCGCGCTCCTTGCGTGCGCGGCGAAGTCCGCAACGGTGAACGCCTCGTCGGGCTCGACGAGATCGAGTCCGTGATGCGGGATGCCGCGCCGTTCCTCCACGGTCGCCTTGGCCGTCCCGATGTCGAGTCCCCGGTAGACTTGGCGCGAGTCCGCCGAGATGACCTCGGCAGGGATCCCCTCGCCTGCCAGCTGGGCGGCGACGCCGATCGCGAGCCCGGTCTTGCCCGTCGCCGTCGCGCCGGCGATCACGAGCAGCGGCGGCGACGTCACCCCGCGGTTCGTTCTCCGCGCAGCGCATAGGGACCGGC
>JBPYEM010000029.1:0-9200 GCA_051985205.1 Candidatus Limnocylindrales bacterium
GGCCATCGCGACCGATCTCGGGCCGGTGGACTTCGCCGCCATCGCCCGCGCGGTGGGTGCGCGGGGGATCCGCGTCGAGACCGACGCTGCCTTCGAGCAGGCCCTCCGGCAGGCGCTCGCCAACGACCGACCGACCGTCATCCAGGTCGCCTTCGACCGCGGCTGGGTGCATCCCGACGAGCCGTTCGCCGCGTCACCGCCGGGCTCCGACTCGCCTCTTCCGACCGGCTGACGCCGGTCGTCGCGGGATCCGCGGCGACACGACGAGCACCGGCCGTTTGCTAGACTCCGCCATCGTTCGCGTCGCCCATCGTTCGCGTCGTCCCAGTCGGAGCCCCGAGCATGCCGACCCGCGCGTCCGTCGAAGCGAGTTCCCGAGTCGGTGCGTCCAGCGTCCTGGGACCCGCCGGATCCAGCCGGTTCGTCGTCGCCCTGGGTGCGGCGAGTCCGGACGACCCGCAACTCGGGGGCAAGGGTTCTTCGCTGAACCGCCTGGCCCAGCTGGGCCGGCCGATCCCACCGGGTTTCTGCCTCTCGGCTCAGGCCTACCGCGCGTGGGTTGCGGCGGTCCCGGATCCTGAGGCGCTCGCCGGCGCCGTCGCGGGCCTCCCTGACGAGGCCGCACGGTCCGAGATCGAGTCCGCGCTCGCGTCGACGCCGACCCCGTCGGAGGTGAGTCGCGCCGTCCACGATGCCCTCGTCTCGGTCGCGGCAGCGATCGATGCGCCGCTCCTCGCGGTCCGATCGTCCGCGCTCGACGAAGACGGCGCCGCCGCCTCGTTCGCGGGTGTCCACGAGACGGAGCTGGGGCGAACGCCGGAGGAGGTCGAGCCCGCGGTCCGCCGCTGCTGGCTGTCACTCTGGAGTCGGACGGCCGTTGCCTATCGAGCGCGGCGGGGTCTCGCCTTTACCGACGCCGCAATGGCCGTCGTGGTCCAGGCACTCGTGCCGGCAGAGGTGTCGGCGGTCGTCTTCACGCGACACCCGGTGACCGGTCGCGACGACGTCCTGATCAACGCGATCCACGGTCTCGGTGAGCCGATGGTGAGCGGCGCCGCGACACCGGAGACCATCGTCGTCGCCCGGTCCCGGCACGTGGTGGAGCGGATCGCCGGCGACCACGGCGAGCGGAGGTTCGTCCGAAGTGGCGAGGTCGTGACGGAACGGGATCGCGATCCCGGGCCCGTCCTTGCCGACCAGGACGCGCTCCTCCTGGCTGACGTCGCCCTCGACGTCGAGTCGCGGTTCGGGGCGCCGGTCGACATCGAGACCGCTCGCGCCGACGGCCGCTGGATCCTGCTCCAGGCCCGGCCGATCACGACGCGCTGAGATGGCGACGATCGATCCGCCCGTTGGCCCGCTGACGGCCGACCCGCCGTTCCCCGTCACGTTCGAGCCCGGCGAGGAGGCGCTCGAATGGGACTGGGACGACATGCACACGCCCCGTGCGATCCCGCCACTCAGCCAGGACTATCTCGGCCTCCTGTCCGGGGGGATCGCGGCGTCCTATCGGGCGGTGGGCCTCCCGTACGAGGCCCTCGTCCGGATCTGGAACGGCTACGTCTACTTCGCCCAGGTCATCCACGCACCGGAGGAGCAGCACGGCGAGCTGCGGTCCTCGGCTCCGGATCGCTGGCGGACGCTGATCCCGCTGACCGAGGCGATGTGGAAGTCGGACCGCGCCGAGCTCCAGGCGATGTACGCCGACATGGACGCAGTGACCGGCACGGAGCCCGCCGAGCAGCTTGCGGCGGCCTGGGACCGGGCGTGGGCGCAGGCCGCACGTGCCTGGGAGCTCCACTTCGTCGTGATCTCCGGGCCCTACCAGGTGCTCGAGGATCTCATCGATCGGTACGCCGCGATCGTCGAGGATGCCGGGCCCGCCGACGGCCTGGAGCTCGTCTCGACGGCCGTCCCGGAGCTCGCGGCTGTGGATCGGGACCTCGGCGCGCTGACCTCCGTCGCGGCCAGGTCAGCGGCCGTGGCGGCGCGGCTCAGCGAATCGCGGCCGCCGGACCTCGACGAGATCGCGGCCGTCGACGGCGGTTCGTCCTTCGTGGAGGAGCTGCGCCGCTTCCTGGCGGCGCACGGTCACCTCGGCACGATGCGCGAGGATCTCAGCGAGCCTTCCTGGAACGAGGACCCGGGCCCGCTGCTCGCGGAGCTCGGCCGGCGGCTTCGCGCCGGGGATGCGCCCCCGGTTCGTCCCGCGACCGATCGCGTCGAGCTCGCCGAGCGTCGCGCAGCCGTGGTCCGGACCGTGCTGGCGGATCGGCCGGACGATCTCGCCGCGTTCGAGTCGCTCGTCGCGTCGGCCGGGGCGATCGGCCACCTGACGGAGGGTCACAACTACTGGATCGACCGGATGTGCTCCGATCGCCTCCGACGGCTCAGCCGACGCGTCGGACGCCGGCTCGTGACAGATGGAGTCATCGACGATCCCGAGGACATCGTGTTCCTGTGGCGCGCCGAGGTTTCCGACCTGCTCCGCGCTCCGCATGATTGCCGCGCGCTGGTCGCAGATCGTGCGGAGGCGCACGCCGCGAACGAGCGCCTCCGTCCGCCGGCCAAGCTCGGGACGGTGACGCCACCGGATCCCAACGCGAAAGTGGACCCGTTCGAGGGCGGGAGGTTCGCGGTTCAGGCCGACGGCAGCCTGCGCGGGACCGGAGCGTCGGCCGGTGTCGCCCGGGGGATTGCGCGGCTCGTCGACGGACCGGACGACTTCGAACGGGTGGCGCCGGGCGACATCGTCGTCGCGATTGCGTCGAACCCGGGTTGGCTGCCGCTGTTCGCGATCGCCGGCGGGTTCGTGACGGATACCGGCGGCGTCCTGTCCCACGCCGCGGTCGTCGCCCGCGAGTTCGGCGTGCCCGCGGTCGTCGGGACACGCGAAGGGACGAAGCGGATCACCGACGGCAGCATGATCGAGATCGACGGGACGACGGGCCTCGTCCGGCTCGCGTGACCCGCGAGCGCGCGCTCGACGGTGCGCCGCCCGCGGCTCGGCCAGCGGTGGACCCGGCGCGCGACGGTCGGCTCGTCAACCGGACGATGCTGGGCATCGCGACCGGGGCCACGCTCGTTCCGTTGAACTCGACGATGCTCGCGGTTGCCCTGCCGAGCATCGCGACGACCTTCGCGATCACGCCGACCGAAGTCGCGTCGCTGGTCACGCTCTACCTCGGCGCGGTCGCGGTGACGCTGCCGATGAGCGGCAGCATCGGCGACCGGTTCGGTCACCGGCGGTCGTTTCACGCCGGCGTCATCGGATTCGGCCTGGCGTCGCTGGTCGCAGCGCTCGCGCCGACGTTCACGGTCCTCGCCCTGTCGCGCGTCCTGCAGGCCGCGACGGGCTCCCTCGTCTCGACGTCGTCCGTGGCGCTGATCCGGGATCTCGCGCCAGGCGACCGGCGCGGCGCCACGTTCGGGCCGTTCGACATGCTGACGTCGATCAGCGCCGCCCTCGCGCCGCTCCTCGGCGGGCTGATCGTGGATGCCTTCGACTGGCGGGCGATGTTCTTCGTCGCCGCACCCATCGCCCTCGTCGCGGTGATCGGCGTAGGGTTCGGTGCCGGGCCGACACGCGAACCGTCCGCGGACGCTGACGCGCCGCGGACCCGACGCTCGATCGACGCCGCCGGCTTGGCGGTGCTCGCGCTCCTGCTCATCGCCCTGCTGGTCGCGCTCCGCGGCGGCGACACGGCAGTGCCCGCGGCGGTCGTCGCGCTTCTCCTGCTCGGCACGTTCCTCGTCATCGAGAGCCGCACGGCGGAGCCGGCGGTCGACCCGCACCTCTTTCGGTCCCGAACCTTCGCGGCCGCGGCGCTGGGTGTTGCCGGAGCGACGGTCGTGCTCCACGCGACCCTCGTGCTCGTGCCGCTCCTGATCGAGCGACTGGATCACGGCGATCCCGCCACGAGCGGCGTGGTGCTCCTCGGGATCTCGGCGTCCTGGGCCGTTGCGGCACCGCTCGGCGGACGCTGGTCGGACCGATCGGGACGACGGGTGCCCGTCGTGGTCGGGTCCCTGGTGATGGCGGCCGGCCTGGCGATCCTGTGGCAGGTGGCGGGCAGCACGACGGCCGTCGTCATCGGGCTGCTGTTGGCCGTCGTGGGGCTGGGGATGGGCCTGTCCGGCTCGCCGAGACAGGTCGCCGCGCTCGAGGCGGTCGACAGTGGCTGGGTCGGAATGGCGGCCGGGACCTATTACACGTGCCGGTATCTTGGCGGAGTCGTGGGAGCGAGCCTCGCTGGCGCCGTCCTCGGTGCTCGCGTCACGCAGGATGGCGTCGGCGCCGGGTTCGGCGCGCTGGCGGTCGTTGCCGTGATGCTCGTCGTCACGTCATTCGGGATCGCGCGGCGACGAACGCGAGGACTCGAGGCGAGGTGATGGCGAAGGCATCGGAGCCGGAGGGAGACGAACCGCTCAAGCGACTCGGCGGTGGCCGCTGGGAGACGCGCGACGGCCGCTTCGTGATCGAGCCCGCGTCGGGCACCTGGTCCGTCGTCGACGCCGAGGAGACCGACGACCTGGGACTGCCCCTGGTCCGCGGCCCGTTCCGCAGCCTGACGGACGCCAAGGCCGCGATCGCGACGGCCCGCGAGACCGCCGCCCCGGCGTCACCGCTCGCGGACCGGGTCCGGGACGGCCCACGGCGTGCCCCGGACCAGGATCGATCGAAGCGGACGTCGTCCCCATCCGCCGCCTCCGATCCCCGCGGTGATCATGCCGAGGCGGAACCAGCTGCAGCGGTCCATGTGCGAAGCACGAAGCATGGCGGGACCGCCCCGCAGACGACGCGCACGGCGGGGAGGGAGCGCGAGGAAGACGACGAACCGGGCTGGCTCCGGGACCTCTCGGCGGCCGATCGCGGACGAGCACGGCGGCTGATCGATCGCCTCGCCGAGCTCGGGATCCCGGCTGCGGACTCGATCGTTCGTCGCGACGTCGTCGGCGAGGTCCCGGCGGTGGCGGCCGCGGCGATCGAGCGTCGACTCGCGGCATTACCGGCGGACGCGGGGATCGCCGACGTGGTCGACCTCCTCGTCAACGGTCGGGACGACGAGCTCGGGGTTCGATGGCGGCTCGTCGATGGCGACGGGCGGGAGATCCTCGTCGATCTGAAGGCGCTCCGGCGGGCCCGCCGCTGACGTTCGTCTCCCGCGCCTGATCGGTCAACCGGCCCGGAGGACCGGCAGGTCGTCCCTGGCGCGGAGATGGAACGCGACGCCGAAGGCCTCGTCGCCCCCCGGCTCCCGACGCGGGATCGCGGTCAGGCGCCACTCCCGATCATCTCGCCGGATCCAGCGGGCCAACGGTCGGCCGGTCTCGAGCACGGCGTCGAGAAGGTCGAATGCGGCGGCCGGCAGATCGAGCATGCTCTCCCGCGCAGGCAGCCCGATGGACGTCTCGCCGAACATCGCCCGGAACGCCGGATTGCCATACACGACGATGTGCCCGGGTCCGACCGCCATCCCCGCCGGGCGCGTCTCCGGGCCGGTCGAAGCCCGCCCGCCCATCATCGGCACGACGTCATCCTCGATCGGGTCGTCATCCACCATCAGCTCTTCCGTCGGGGACCGGTCTCGCGCCGTCGAGGTGGCGCGGGATTCGAGGCGACGGCGTCGCCACGCTCAGCGTCGGCCGCCCGTCGCTGGGCGTCCTGGATCTGCTTGAAGACCTTGCCCATGCCGGGCCGCAGGAGGTCGCGGGCCTCGGCCGACGCATCGCGGTCCCGACGCCGGATCCGGGCCGCTTCTCGAGGATCGATCGCCTCGTCGTCCATCGTGCGATCGTCCGTCTCGGCGCGGGTCCGGTCAACCTCCGGGTCGGCTCGCCGGCAGCCCGACTGCGCGGACGTCGTCGCTCGTTCGCCACGCTGTCTCCGGGGTGTTGACGGCCGCTGACCACTCCGCGCTCGACACTGGATGTCGACAGGACAGGAGGTCGACGGTGATCACGGAGCTCCGCAGGTATCGGATCAAGCCCGGCCGCATGGCGTCGTGGGTCGCGTTCTTCCGCGACGCCGCCCGCGAGAACGAGCGGACGGGCAGTCTGGTCGAGTACGCCGGCGTCGACGCCGAGACCGGGACCTTCGTCTGGCTCCGGACCTTCAGCGACGAGGCGGATCGCCAGGCGCGGAAGTCCGCGTTCTACGACAGCGACTGGTGGGTCCAGCGCGAGTCGGCGGCGATGGATCACGTCCTCGAGTACGAGGTGACGTTCCTGGAGACCGCCATGCACCGCGTTGGCGGCGAGCTGGCGGACGTCGCCTGGCCACCGGAAGGGGAACGCCCGGGCGGCCGCGGTGATGGACCGCCGGACGGCTGGAGCGCCTCCACCCGACGAACGTACGTCGCCATTCCGACCGGGGACTGAGCCGCGTTCAGTGCCCTTTCGCCGCGCACTCCCGGCACCGCCCGGCGATCGTCAGATGGGCGACGTCGACGAGGAAGCCACGGTCGCGCCGAAGCCCGCGGACGAGACCTACGACCTCGTCCGGGCTGACCTCCCACGAGCCGCCGCACCCCGAGCAGTGCAGGTGGGCATGCTCCGCGACCGGCAGGACGTGGTATTCCTCCCGGCCGTCGGCGGCGTGGCTGTGGGCGAGATAGCCCAGCTCCTCGAGGACGTCCAGCGTTCGGTAGACGGTCGACGGCGTCGTGTCGGGGTCGCGCGCCCGGCAGCGATCGACGAACTCCGCCCCGGTGACGTGGCCTTCCGCTTCCGTGATCACGTCGAGGATCAACCGGCGCTGCGGCGTCCAGCGGAGGCCCCGTGCACGGAGCTGGTCGCGCACCGCGTCCGGGAACGTTGCTCGAGTCATCCGTCCGGCCATGGCGCTGCGTATCTTGTCATGACTCCCCGCTAGATACGAGTCGTCGGTGTTGCGAGTCGTTGCAACAAACGCGATCCGCGGGCTACGATGTCGAGAGCGACGACCGCCGGAGGACAGGGTGCTCAGCAACACGATCCGCCTCATTCGCACGTCGACGGACCTCCGGAACCGGATCTTCCGCGTCTACGGCTTCCTGCTCGTCTTCAATCTCGTCGCGTGGGGGCTCGCGCTCGTGGCGGCGCGGACCTACCCGATCCTCCTTCCGACCGCCGTCCTGGCGTACACCTTCGGGCTTCGACACGCGGTCGATGCGGACCACATCGCCGCGATCGACAACACCACGCGGAAGCTGATGCAGGACGGCCAGCGACCCGTCGGCGTGGGGCTGTTCTTCTCGCTCGGGCACTCCACGATCGTCGTCGCCCTGTCGGTGCTCATCGCGATCTCCGCGGGCATCGTCAGCGACATCCCCACGTTCCAGGAGATCGGCAGCCTCATCGGCACGACCGTGTCCGCGGTCTTCCTGCTGGTCATCGGTGTGATCAACTTGGTCGTCCTGATCGACATCTACCGGATGTTCCGGCGTGTCTCGAGCGGCGGCTCCTACGACGAGGAGAGCCTCGAGGACTTCCTGAACAACCGGGGTCTGCTCGCCCGCGTCTTCCGGCCGATGCTCCGGGTGATCCGCAAGAGCTGGCACATGTATCCGCTCGGCGTCCTGTTCGGGCTCGGCTTCGACACCGCGAGCGAGGTCGCGCTGCTCGGCCTCGCCGCCACGTCCGGCGCGAGCCACGTCCCCGTGGTCGCGATCCTCATCCTGCCGGCGCTGTTCGCGGCAGGCATGTCGCTCGTGGACGCGACGGACGGGATCCTGATGCTGGGGGCGTACGGCTGGGCGTACGTCAAACCGATCCGGAAGCTCTACTACAACCTGAACATCACCCTCGTGTCCGTGCTGATCGCGTTCGCGATCGGCGGAATCGAGGTCCTGAGCATCGTGGCGGAGAAGCTCGGCCTCCACGGCGGCCTGTGGGACTGGGTCGGCGAGCTCGACTTCGGGATCATCGGCATCGCGATCATCGGCATCTTCGTCGTCAGCTGGGCGGTCTCGACCGCGATCTACCGCTGGAAGGGCTACGACGACCTGCCGACCGCCGACCGCGGGCCGGGCTCGGGAATGCGCGCCACCGAGGCATAGGCCGCCCCGGCATCGGATCGGCCGCGAGAGGAGCGCGCCGCCTTCATGCTCCGTCACGACACGTACTGGCGGTAGGCAACCGCCTCGAGCAGCGCCACGCGCGGCCGGACCCGGTGCTACGCCGCGGTTACCGGCACCGGCAGCTCCACCGTCAGGCCGTTGGAGACCGTTCCCGTCACGGCGCCGATCTGGTGGATGCCCTGGTCGTCGCCGAAGACCATGTCCCGAGCCAGGCTCACCTGGCCGAGGTTCGCCAGGCTCGACGCGTAGCCATCCGCCGCGTACACCTCACGACACGCCGCCTCCGGCAGCGCGATCTGGGACGTCGCGAGGCGGTTCGCCGGGTCCGTCGCCTTGGCGAGGCTGGGGTAGACCTCGAAATGGACGTGCGGCCAGCGGCCGGAGTAGCAGCCCGGGAAGATGCTCTGGAAGGTGACGATGCCGTTCCCGTCGGCCGATTGGACGCCTCGCAGGTAGTTCTCGTTCGTCAGCTTCGACGCGTACATCGAGTAGTTGCCATCCCGGTCGCAGTGCCACGCGTAGATCGCCGCGTTGGCCAGCGGCTTGCACGCATTCGCAAGATCGAGGATGGCGAACCGGATCGTCAGCGGGACGCCGGCGGCCGCGGTCGTCGACGCTCCGAAGCTGGAGCGGATGTCGCTCCGAACCACCCCGCTCTGGGTCAGGACGTCCGGCCCGTTCGAGCCGTCGCCGGGGAACGGACCGGCCGTTTCCTCGGGGATCTCCGTGCAGTCGCCGGTCGCGGCCGAGCTGGCTGAGATCGCCGTGCTGCCCGTCTGGCCGCTCGAGGCCGCGACCGACGGACTCGCCGCGGCGCCGGCGGGCCCGCACGCAACGAGGAGGCCGGCGCTGACGCCGCCGAGACCCAGTGCCTTCAACATCGACCGACGGCTCATAAGGGTCTCGAGATCGAACGACAGGCCCTGGTCGACGAGCGGCTCGTCGGGTTGGTGGAAGGGCCGGCCCTCGTAGGTCGGCACCGGGGCGTTGGGCAGTCGGGTCATCGCGGGCTCCTGAACAGCGGCATGGCCCGACCGTATCGTCGCGGACCTGTCGAATCGATGAGGGGTCCGGGCGGCGTCAATACCGGTCACGGGCGACGGGATCGAGTCGGCCGGGCACAATGGGGTCGTGACCGAT
>JBPYEM010000030.1:0-2431 GCA_051985205.1 Candidatus Limnocylindrales bacterium
CGGCGTTCGTCGTCACGGACCCGGGAGTGGTCGCGGCCGGCGTGGCCCGCCGCGTCGAGGAGCTCCTGGCGGTCGCCGGTCTGCAGGCGGTCGTCTACGACGGCGTCGAGCCGAATCCCGGAACCGCGTCCATCGAGCGCGGCAGCGAGGCGCTCCGGGCGTTCGCGGTGGATCCGGCCGGGACGGTGGTCGTGGGCCTGGGCGGCGGGTCGGCGATGGACTCGGCGAAGGTGATCGCCCTCCACGCGCCGAACGAACGGACCGTGATGGAGCTCGGCTACGAGGACGAGACGGTCGGCCCCGGCCTGCCGGTCGTCGCCATCCCGACGACCGCAGGCACTGGCGCGGAGACGAACATCTACGGCGTCATCACGGACGAGTCGGTCGGCCGCAAGGGCTACGTCGGTCATGAGAGCGTCCTGCCGCGGATCGCGCTGCTGGACCCGGAGCTGACGCTGGCGCTGCCACCGGGCCCGACGGCGGCAACGGGCGTGGACGCGCTGACGCATTCGCTGGAGTCGCTGCTGTCACGGAACCCGAACCCGCTGGCCGAGGCGATCGCGCTCGGCACGGTTCGCGCCGTCGCCGAATGGCTGCCGCGCGCCGTCGATGACGGCTCGAACCTGGAGGCGCGCAGCCGGATGCTCCTGGCCGCGCACTACGCGGGTGTCGGCCAGCAGACCGGCACGGGCGTCGGCGCGGTCCACGCGATCGGCCACGCGATCGGGACGCGTGGGCGGATCGCGCACGGGACGGCTCTCGCGACGGTGATGCCGGAGGTCCTGGAGACCTACCTCGGTGTCCGCGACCGCGAGCTGGCCCTCGTTGCCGCTGCCTTCGGCATCGTCGCGCCGTCGGATCCCGCAACCGCCGCTCGTGCGGGGATCGCGGCGATCGCCGACCTCCTGGCACGCGTCGGCCAGCGCCGGACGCTGGCCGACGAGGGGATCACCGCGGACATGTTCGACACGATCGCCCAGGACGCCGTCGACGACGCGGCGATCGACAACAGCCCGCGCCTGCCATCGAAGCCCGAAGTCCTCGCGATCCTTCGGCAGGTCGCCTAGCGCTCGGTCCGCGCGATCCGGGTGACGGGACCGACGCCGTTCGAGACTTCGGTCGGCCACATCGTGCGGCCGCGGTCGAGACGTACCGGTCGCCGCCGGCGGCCATAATCTGGGTCCCGCCGGGAGCTTCCGTCAGCCCCACGCTCCGCATGAGGTGTCCCCGTGACTTCGCAGCGCTTCGAGTCATCGGTCACGGCCGTGTCGTGGATCCCATCGGAGGCGATCACCGGCCCGTCGAAGATCCCGTTCGAGCTCGGCGTCACCCACTACGACCAGGCGCCGCCCGACCAGCTCGACAGCATCGAAGAGCTCCGCCAGTCCGATCGCTTCCGGGAGGCGAACGAGCTGCGGGCGTTCATCGAGGTGGAGGACGGCCGGATCGTCAAGGCGGGTCATCTCGGCCAGGGCCATATCGGCGCCACGACCGTGCGGGTCGGCCCGGCCGCGCTCCGCTTCCCGGCAGTGCACCTCCCGGACATCCAGGCCGAGCCGGAGGTCGGACCCTCGTCCGCCCGGTTCGTCCAGACCGTCGGCGGGCGGATGGGCCTCCCGACGCCGCGGCCGGTGCCGCACCCGCCGTTCGTCCAGTTCTGGCCGTCGATCGCGTGGACGACGCTGGCCCTCACGATCAACGCCGATGGGACCTCCAGCCATGAGCTCGTCGGCGCGAGCCCGTTCCCGCGCCACTGGATCTACGACGACGCGGGCCGGCTCGTGGAGAAATCCGGCTCGATCGACTTCGGCAAGTGGTTCAACCATGCCTTCGGGCAGCGGACGCCGTGGGGCGACCAGGACTCGCCCGCGGTCGTGACGGCGGTCGAGTCCGCCCTGGAACGCTCGCTGTCGAACGCGATCATGCGGGGCGGCGCGAAGCCGCATATCCGGACGGTCGCCGCCGGCGACAACCTCGTCCGCCAGGGCGAGGCGGGCACGGAGGTCTTCCTGATCCTCGACGGGATGTTCGTCGTGGAGATCGACGAGAAGCAGGTCGGGGAGATCGGCCCCGGTGCGGTCGTGGGTGAGCGGGCCGCCCTCCTGAACGGAGCGCGAACCGCGACGCTCTGGGCCCGGACGCCAGGCCGGGTCGCGAGCGTGCCGCACGATGCGCTGGACGCCGAGGCGCTCGGCAGCCTCGCGGCGACGCACCGGCGGGAGGAATAGGCAGCCGCCGTCGACCGCGCAACGTCCGTCGGCGGCCCGTGCCGCCGCCCGTGCGTGACCGCGGTGGCCGTCTCCCGACCATCCGCACCCCGTCGTTCCGTGTCCGTGCCCGTGCCCGTGGCCGTGCCCGTGCCCGTGGCCTCGTAGCCCTTGAAGGCCCGTGGCACGATGCGGCGAGGAGGTACCGAGGTGTGAACGACGAC
>JBPYEM010000031.1:0-2491 GCA_051985205.1 Candidatus Limnocylindrales bacterium
GTGGCGCCGCTTGGCGGCGGCGACGTCGTGGGCCTTCCCGATGTCGCGACGGCGGTCCAGACGCCGGCGAGGACGATCAGCGCGGCAGCGACGGGGACGGCACGCTTCACCGGCGGGATTGTGCCACCGCCGCGAGCGACCGCCGGGGGTCCCGGCCGCGGCCGCGGCCAGCGGAGCACGCCAAAAGGGAACGCCCCGTCCGGGCGGGCGGACGGGGCGTGAGGTGGATTCGTCGTGGCGGACCCGACCGGATTCGAACCGGCGATCTCCAGCGTGACAGGCTGGCATGTTGGGCCGCTACACCACGGGTCCGTGCGGCGAGTGCGGAGGATAGCAGGCCGCACCTGCCTTGTCGCCTGAGCGCAAGGCGGCGCGTCGGGGGCCGCTGCGTCCGCTCGCCGAGGACCGAAACGGGCACGCGACGGGGAGCCAACCAGCGTGACGATGCCTCAGGGCGACAGGAGCATCGCACCCCAGGACTGACCGACCTGCCCCAGCCGAAGCAGGATCCGGCCGTCGTTCACGTCGTGGAACGTGAGCGACCCCTCCCACGGGACCTCGGCGCCGGACGCGTCCATGTTCGGCGCGCCGGCCGCGACGAGGCTCGACCCATCCGGGCTGAGCTGCAGCGACACGTACCAGGCGTCCGGATCCCAGTGTCCGATCAGCGCGAGCGTCCGAGGATCCACGACGAGGACCCCGAGGCTGGGCTGCTGGCCCGAGTCGTTGTTCCCGGGCGGCCGAACCGCGGCCAGGTAGATCCGGTCACCGGACGGCGATCCGACCATCTGCTGACCCCACGGACCGTACGTCGCGGAGGCGAGGCGCACCCACGTCGGTTGGCCTCCGCCGAACGATCCGACGCCGGCCTGCGCCTCCGCGTCCGGCGGGTAGGTCGCCGACGTCACCTGGAGCGTCCGGAGGTCGATCCGGCTCAATCGCAGGTTCCCCTGGTCCCACAGCCAGCCGACGTCGTTCGCGGCATCCACGACGACCTCCCAGCCGCTCGAGATCAGGTTCCGGATCAGGGCGCTGCGAATGAGGGTGCCGCTTCCGTCGAACTCGTAGTACCACCACGGCGGCGTGTCCGTGGAGCTGCCGTCGGTCGGGTAGATCGGACAGATGGCGATGAGGCGACCCGGCGCCACGAAGCCGATCGAGCCGCAGAACGGGACGACGTCGCGGATCCCGTGGGTCGGGGTCGGGGTGCCCGGTTCGCCGGTCGCGTCGAGTGGCACGATCCACGCGATCGCGTCGTTCAGCGGCGGGAGATCGCCATTCTGTGCCTGGAGGGTCGCCCAGACGAATGCCCGGCTGCCGGACGGGTCCAGCCGGAGATACGGCCCGTTGACCCCATAGTCGTCACCGCGCGGGCCTGCGGCAGGATCGGGGGTGGGGGTGGGCGTCGCGCCCGGGACCGGCGGTGGACGGTGCTGGAGACCGAGCGTGATGAGCGGTCCGAGGCGTTTCGCCGCCAGGTCGATGGAGGCGACCTCGTACCGCCACTCGATGCCATTCGAGACGACGAGCGCCAACAGGCCGTGCTGCCGGTCGGGCAGCAGGTCGATGTCGCTCGAGATCTGGTGGTACGGCTCGCCCGCGTCCGTCCGGCCCAGCTCCAATGCCGTCGTGCGATCCGTCTCCTGGCCGTCCGGACTGATCGAGACGAACTGGATGTCGCGCACCCACGAGGTATCCGTGTTCGTGTCGACCATGCAGAGGCAGGTCCAGCCGTGGCCGGACGCGGCCGGCACGACGAGGTCCTGTCCCGGGTTGGCGGCCACGGGCGACGTGGACGCGCCGGATGCGAGGTCGACGACCCGGAACTGATCGCCGAACAGGCCGAGGTGTCCGGTGAGCCTGCCGTCGTCGTTGCGCGTCACAGCCGGCAGTGGCGTCGCGTAGGCAAGCGGATACTCGCTGCCGGCGGGTGAGGCAGATGGGCTGACCGATGGCCCGGGCGTCCCGGTCGCGAAGAACGCCGGGTTGAACGACGGCCGTTCCGCGAGCCGCGGGCCGAGTCCTGCCAGCCCGATCAGGCCGGCGCCGATGCCGAGCACGACCAGCGCGCTGATCCGGCGGCGTCGGGCGCGACCTGTCCGGCCCGTCCCGATCGCGTGCGGTGCCACCGAGAACGCCGCATCCGGCCGGCGGTCGGTCATCTCCTCCTCGGATCCTCCACTGCCTGCACCCTACAGGACGCCCGATTGGGTGGCGTTCGTTCAAACGGCCAGGATGACGGGGCGACCTATACTTCGGCGGCTCATGACCCTGATCGACCTCCGCTCCGACACGGTCACCCACCCGACCGACGAGATGCGACGCGCGATGGCCGCCGCCGAGATCGGCGACGACGTCTTCGGCGAGGACCCCACCGTCAACGCGCTCGAGGAGCGCGCCGCCGGGCTCCTCGGCAAGGAGGCCGGCCTGTTCGTCTCGTCCGGAACGATGGGCAACCTCGTGTCGCTGATGGCTCACGTTCCGCGCGGCG
>JBPYEM010000032.1:0-4844 GCA_051985205.1 Candidatus Limnocylindrales bacterium
GGAGGCGGAGACATCCCTCGCCGATCTGGTAGCGAGCGGTCGCGGCCGCCCGGGAGCTCCACTGGGGGAGATACCACGGCAGCCAGATCCGATGGTCCAGCTCCGGCGCGTCGAAGTCGTCCTCGACCTCGAGGACGAACCGGGATCGGTCGAGCCGTCCGATCAGGTGGCCTCCCGTGAGGTCGCCGGCGACGCGAGCCGGCGGACGACCACGGAGCGACGGATTGCCGCGACGGCCCGCCGATCGAGGTTGCCGGCGCCCGCAACGAGGGCGCTCGCCGCGCCCGACGCCGCTGCGATGGCGAGACACCCGTTCAGCGCCTCGCCGCGGCGCAATCCCGCGGCAAGGCCGGCCAGGAAGGCATCGCCCGCCCCGACGGCATGAGGCCCGCCACCGGTCGGCGGATCGACGATCAATGCCTCCCGCCCGTCCCAGGCGACCGCTCCCTCCCGGCCACGGGTGACGATGGCGGTGCCCGCCCCGCGCCCGACCAGGGCCCGGGCCGCGGCGAGCGCATCGTCGTCGGTCTCCACGGTCGCGCCGAGCAGGGCCGCTGCCTCCCCGCCGTTCACCTTGACGACGGTCGGTCCTGCGGCGAGCCCGGCCGCGAGGGCGCCGCCGCTCGCGTCGACCAGGACGCGCCGGCCGGCCGCGCGACACGCCGCGACGATCGCCGCCGCCGCATCGGGATCCACGCCGGGCGGGAGGCTGCCGCTCAACGCCACGAGACTCCGGGTCTCGCTCGACCGGATCGACCGCACCACGAGGCGCAGGTAGCGGTCCCAGGTCGCTGCGGCGATGAGCGGGCCCGGCTCGTACACCTCGGTGAGGCGTCCGGTGGACCGGTCAAGGATCGACAGGCACGTCCTCGTCTCGCCTCGGGCGCGGATCGAATCGTGGGGGATTTGCCGGCGCCTGAGCTCGTCCTCGATCCAGTCGCCGGCGTGGCCGGCGAGCAGAAGAACCGCGGCGACCGGGACGCCGAGCGTTCGAGCTGCACGGGCGACGTTCAGGCCCTTGCCGCCGGCGACCGCCGTCAGCTCGGATGGTCGGTGGATGGTGCCGTCGACGAGCCGATCGACGACGGCGGTCTTGTCGATCGACGGGTTGGGCACGACGCACAGCAGGCGGGCGCCCGCCGGCGACCCGCTCACCACCCGAGCGCCGCCTCGGCTTCCGACCGCGTCGGCTGGCTGCCGGTACCGCCCGCGGCGCGCATCGAGAGCGCGCCGCAGGCGACGCCGAGCGCGAGGCAATCCGGGACCGGGCGCGCCTGCAGCCACGCGGAGATGAACCCGGCATCGAACGCATCGCCCGCACCGATCGCGTCCACGGCGTCGACCGGCATCGCGTCGGCCCGGACGTCCGCGCCGGCGCCGTCGACCGCGATCGCCCCGCTGCCACCGCGCTTCACGACGACGAGCGGCCGTGGCCCATGCCCCGCCAGCGTCCGGGCCGCCCCTGTCACATCCGTTTCTCGTGCCAGCGCCATCGCCTCTGCCTCGTTCGGCAGGAACAGATCGATGTCCGGCAGCAGCGTGACGAGCCCGCCATCCCACTGGCCGGCCGGGTCGCCGTTGGGATCGATCGACACCGTCAGCCCGGCCGTTCGTGCGCGGGCGATGACCGTCGGCAGGGACCCGACGAGGTCGCGCTGCAGGAAGTAGCTCGCGAGATGGAGGTGACGAGCGCGCCGGAGCAGCGCGTCCGGGAGATCGGCCGCCGTCAGGTCCGGAATGGTGCCCTGTGCCGTGAGGATCGCGCGATCGTCGGGGCGGGCCAGGATCACCGTGGCGCCGGTCGGGCGGTCCGCGACGACGCGGCAGGCGGCGACGTCGACGCCCCGAGCCCGGACCTCGTCGAGCATGAAGCGGCCAAGGGCATCGTCGCCGACGACACCGACGAGCCCGACCCGGAGCCCGAGGCGCGCCGCGGCCGTCGCCATGATCGATGCCGATCCGCCGATCGTCAGCGTGACGGCGTCGACCAGCACCTCCTGCTGTCCGTAGCGCGGCTCGCCGCCGCTGACGACGATGTCCGGGTTGACGTCGCCGACGACGAGGAGGTCGAGCTCGCGGTTCGCGGTGATGGTCGTCGGCGCGTCGGTCATGCCGTCGTGAACCAGCCCTCGCCGGCCGGTTCCGGACGTCGCGCGGCGGTCCAGCGCGGCAACCACGGCCGGGCGTGATTCGCGATCACCTCCGCGAGTCGCTGGAGGCGGGCACGGCCCGTCGAGGCGAGGAACGACGAGCGTTCCGGCTCGGCGAGTCGCGCGGCGTCGGACCAGACGGAGCGGCCGGCCAGCGCACCGCTCGCACCGGCCTCGCCCGCGATCCGGACCTGGGCCTCGAACGTCGCATCGTCGGCACCACCGGACAGCAGGACCCACGGAACGCGTGACGCGCCATCGAGCTCCAGACAGGCGTCGCGCCAGCGCTCCTCGTCGGTCATCGCCGGCTGGTAGGGGAACTCCGCCTTCAGCACGTCTCCGCCGATCGCGGTGAGGCGTCGTGCGGTCTCGACGACGACCCGGCGCCGGTCCTCACCGGCAAGGGCGCCACCGTCCAGCGCGTAGGAGAGCGGCTCGACGAACAGCGGCAGGCCCACCTCCTGGCATTCCCGGGCGACCCGCTCCAGGAGCGCTTCCTGGGTCGCTGCCGTCGGGGCGTCCGGGTGGTAGTAGAGCAGGAGCTTCGCGGCCGACGCACCGACCCGGCGTGCGGCGCCGACGCTCCAGCCGGGCAGGACGCGGCTGGTTCGCGCGGCGGGCCCGCCCTCGTAGCCCGTCGCCTCGATCGCGACGATCAACCCCGTCGACGCGGCGAGCCCGTCCTCGCCCACGGCGCGCGCGACGCCGACCTCCGGATCGAGGAGCACGCCGCTCGCGAACGCGCCCAGGGCTCGGACGACCGCGACCTTGAACTCGACCATCTCGTCGTACCGCACGGAGCCCGGGTCGGCCGGCTGGAGCTCCTTCCGGAGGTTCTGTCGATGATCGAGGGCGAGGACCACGAAATGGCCCGCCGGGGTCGCGCACTGGGCGAGTCCGCGGTGCTCGCCGAGCAGATACGCCATCGATCCTCCGTGCTTGACTGCGGCGCACTCTAGCCGCCCGCGCGTGGTCCGCGCAAGATCGCGACTGGTTCGCGCACAAGAGTGCGCAATCTGCGCAAGGAGATTGACACTTTGCGCAAATCCGTCGATCCTCCGCGCATGTCCACGCCGGATCGCCACGACCGCCTGCTCACGTTCCTCCAGGCGAGCGGGCACGCGAGCGTGGCCGATCTGGCGGAAGGTCTCGGGGTGACGTCGGCGACGATCCGTCGCGACCTGCAGCAGCTCGCGAACGAGGGTCGGCTGCTCCGGACCTACGGCGGCGCGACGCTCCCGGATCGTCGAACCGTCCGGGACACGCGAACCCTGGCCGCGAAGCGATCCATCGCGGCCGTCGCGGCCCACCTCGTCGTCGACGGGTCCACGATCGCGATCGGCAGCGGCTCCACGACGCTCGAGCTCGCCCGGTGCCTCGTGGACCGCCGGCTGACCGTCATCACCAACGCGCTCGATGTCGCCAACGTCCTGGTCGACCGGGCCGGCATCGAGCTCATCATGCTCGGCGGCGCGATCCGGCCCCGGATGCACAGCATGCTCGGCCATCTCGCCGAGCTCGCCACCAACGAGCTCCGCGCGGACACGCTGTTCATCGGCATCGGCGCGATCAGCGTCGAGCACGGGCTGATGAACGACTCGATCCCGGAGATCCAGACCGACCGGGCGCTGCGCCGCATGGCGCGAACCGTCGTCGTCCTCGCCGACGCGACGAAGTTCGACCTCGTCGCCCCGGCCTGGGTCTTCGGCCTCGAGGAGGTCGACACGATCGTGACCGATCCAGCGCTCGACGCGGAGCGGATCGCGGCCGTCGAAGCCCGCGGCGTCCGGGTGATCGTGGCGCCGCCGGCGCCCGATGCGGAGCCGACCGGGTGATCGATGGGATCATCCCGGCGGAGATCCGCGAGGGTCCGGCCGCCATCCGCGCGACCCTTCGCGAGGCGGCCCCCACCGCTCGCATCGTCGCCGAGGCCTTGCGGGCGCGCCGGCTCCGGCGGCTGTTCGTGATCGGCAACGGCACCTCGTACCACTCGGCGCTCGCCGCGACCCAGCTGTTCGCGCGGCGAGCCGGCCCGGACGACCCGATCGCGATCCCGATGACGGCGGGCGCGTTCCGCGCCTACCCGCCGGCCCTCGGCGAGGGCGATGTCGTGATCGGGATCTCTGCCTCAGGCGAGTTCGCGGACGTCGTCGGGGCGTTCGAGACGCTCCGCGGCCGGACCCCGACCGTCGGCGTCGTGCATGTCCCGGATTCGGGGCTGACCCGGGTCGCGGACCATGTCGTTCGATCGGCGGGTGGTCCCAGCCACGTGCCGGTCATGACGAAGACGTTCTCGTCGACGCTCGTCGCGACGGAGCTCACGCTCGTCGCATTGCTCGGGGAGGACGTGCTGACGTCGGCGGTCGTCGCCCTGGACCACGCCGCGGACGACGCGGAGGCGGCGATCTCGTCCGCGGAATCGCGCCTCGACGCCGTCGTGGAGGCGCTCGACGGGAGCGACCACGTCTTCGTCGTCGGCGCCGGACTCGCCCACGTCGCCGCCCAGGAGGCGGCGCTGAAGCTGAAGGAGATCGCCCTCGTCCACGCCGAGGCGGCCGAGACGTGGGAGGCGACCTCCGGGGCGGCGACGATGATCGACGGCCGCGCGGCGGTGATCGCGCTCGCGCCCGAGGGTCCGGGACGGGCCGCGACGGCGGACCTCGTCCGACACGTTGCGGGCTGGGGTGCGACGAC
>JBPYEM010000033.1:0-2673 GCA_051985205.1 Candidatus Limnocylindrales bacterium
CGGCAGCGGCCCGCCTGGTCGAGCCTCGAAAGGTGGCTCCCCGTGGACCTGACCTTCCGCCGGCGCACGGTTGCGCTCCCACCGCTGCGGCTCCTTGCTGCGGCCGGCCTCATTGCCATCGCCATCCTGGCGGCCATCGCCGTCGCGGCGGGCGTCTTCATCCGACATCACGCGCCGCCATTCGGGCTGGCTCGCAACGGCGCCGCCATCGTGAGCATCGACGGCGACATCTACTCGATCGATCTCAAGACCGGAGCCAAGACACCGCTGATCACGGGCAACGACCTCGATTTCGGCGTCACCTACTCACGAGACGGATCGAAGGTGTTTTTCGCCCGTGCAATCGGGGGCGACCAGAACGCCCTCGAGGTGATGGTCGCCGACCTCGACGGGACACACGTTCGTGCCCTCACCGGCCCCGTCCAGGGGCTCGACTGGGCCGACACCTCCCCGGACGGCCGGCACGTCGCCTACCTCTCCCGCGACGCGTCGGGCAAAGGCTCGATCAACGTCGTCGACGTCGACACCGCCAAGTCGGTCCAGCTCTCGCTGGCCCCATCGGCGAACCTCGTCACGTGGCTCCCACCCGACGGCGCCGAGATCCTGTTCCGCGAAGAAGGCGACCACCCAGCGATCGCGGCGGTCCGTCCCGACGGGACCGGACTCCACGTGATCACCACGAAGCCGGCGCTCAACGGCGACGATTACCAGCGCTTCAGCGTCACACCGGATGGGAAGACCATCGCGTTTACACGTTGGCTCGACGACCAAAAGATCCAGCGCCTCGTCCTCCTCGACATCGCCTCGGGGGCCGAGCGCACCGTCCCCGTCCCCGGCGGGATGGGCGCCGGGAGCGCGGTCTTCTCGCCGGACGGGAGCCTGATGGCGTACCCGACGTTCAACTCCGGCGACCAGACCTACCAGGTGGTGGTCGGGCCGGCGGATGGCTCGGCCGAGGGCCGACCCATCGGTCCGCCGGCGCCATGGGGCCAGGACGGAAGCGTCAACGTGACGCTTTCCTTCGAGCCCGATGCGACTGCGGTGCTCGCTCGCTACGGTCCCGACAGCTACGCCAACGAGCGGCTGCTGCCGATCGACGGCTCGCCGGCGACCATGCTCGGCAGCGGCTCGATGACGTTCATGGACGTGCAGCGCCTGCCGCAGTAGGGCTGCTCGTCCCCGCGGCCGGTCGCTCACCCGAGCGACCGGCAGCTCACCGTCTCTGGTGGATCTGCCGCGCTTCGGCGATCTTCTCGAGCGCGTCGGGCGTCTTGGCGAGCGACCAGACGATCACGTCGTCGAAGCCGAGGGCCGCGAGCTCGTCGAAGAAGGCGGCGAGTCCGGCCGCATCCGCATCGATGCCGGGCTCGTCGTCGCGCTCACCGCGTGGGTAGAGCCGGATGCCGACGGTCCTGCGCATCGTCGCCGGGTCGCGTCCCGCGGCCGCGCACGCGTCGTCGAGATCCGCGAGACGCGCCCGGAGCCGGTCGTCGACCTCCCCGAACCAGGCGGTGTTCCAGGCGTCCGCCCAGGTCGCGGTCAGCTGGAGCATCCGCTCGCCCTTCGAGGCGACGAGGATCGGGGTCCGCCGCGCCGGCGGCGGGAGCAGGAGCGCGTCGCGGTAGTGCCGCCACTCCCGGTCGAGGGTCACGGTCTCCCCGCGGAGCAACCGGGCGATGACCTCGAGGTCCTCCGCGAACCGTCCCACGCGATGGTCGAACGGCAGCCCGAACGCGTCGTACTCCGGCTCGTGCCAGCCCGAGCCGATGCCCAGGATCAGCCGGCCGCCGGAAAGGTCGTCGAGCGTCTGGGCCATCTTGGCCATGAGCCCGGCGGGCCGGAACGAGGAGCACATGACCAGGGCGCCGAGCTCGACTCGCGGGACCACCGGCGCCAGCGCGGAGAGCGTCGTCCAGGCTTCCTGCGGGCCCTCGTCGGCCTCCCCCTCGAACCGCCAGAGCAGATGGTCGAAGATCCAGATGGAGTCAAGGCCGAGCCGTTCCGCCCGTCCGGCGAAGTCCGCCGTCTCGGCGAACGTCGTCATCCGACCCTCCGTGACCTCGCCCAGGGCCATGGGCACAGTGACGCCGACTCGCACCGGGCGAGTCTATCGGCGCGCCTAGAATGCGGGCATGCCCCACCGAGTGACCCTGATCCCCGGCGACGGCATCGGCCCGGAGCTGGCGGAGGCGACCCGACGCGTGCTCGACGCCACCGGAATCGGCTTCGAATGGGAGGTCGAAGAGGCGGGCGAGGCGACGATCGCGACCGAGGGCACGCCGCTCCCCGACCGGGTCCTCGAGTCGATCCGAAGGAACCGGATCGCCCTCAAGGGCCCGATCACGACCCCCATCGGCTCGGGCTTCCGGAGCGTCAACGTCGGGCTCCGCCAGGCGCTGAACCTGTACGCCAACCTTCGACCCGCGCGGTCGATGGTCGGGGTGCCGAGCCGCTACGACGACGTCGACCTGGTCATCGTTCGCGAGAACACCGAGGACCTGTACGCCGGGATCGAGCACATGGTCGGCCGCGACGCGGCGGAGTCGATCAAGATCATCACGCGGGCCGCATCGGAGCGGATCGCCCGGTTCGCGTTCGAGTACGCCCTCGCCAACGGCCGGCGGAAGGTCACTGCCGTGCACAAGGCCAACATCATGAAGCTGTCCGACGGGC
>JBPYEM010000034.1:0-2325 GCA_051985205.1 Candidatus Limnocylindrales bacterium
TCCGGGACGTAATCGCATCGAAAGGTGAGATGCGCGATGGTTCGTCCGTGAGCACCCAGCTTCTCTGGTTCGCGACCCGCGGCGCCGGGATCGTCTCCCTGATTCTGTTCAGTGCCGTCGCCTGTCTCGGCCTCCTGGCCGTCGCCCGGACGCAGTCCGCCCGGTGGCCGCGGTTCCTCACCGTCGAGCTCCATCGCAACCTCGCCCTCCTCTCGGTCGCCTTCCTCGCGATCCACATCGTCACCGCCGTCCTCGATCCCTTCACCTCGCTCGGGATCGCGGCGGCGATCGTGCCGCTCGCGTCCTCCTACCGGCCGGTCGCCGTCGCGCTCGGCGTCGTCTCCGTGGATCTGACGCTCGCCGTGATCGTCACGAGCCTCCTCCGCGATCGGATCGGCCAGCGGACGTGGCGAGCGATCCACTGGGTCTCGTACGGTTCCTGGCCGCTCGCGGTCGCTCACACCATCACGGCCGGCAGCGACGCCGTAGCGGTCTGGATGCTCGGGGTCACCGGGTCGTGTGTGGTTGCGGTCGGTGCCTGCTTCCTCTGGCGGATCACGGCCGGTGGCACGAACCGCAGCCGTCTGGCAGGAGTGACGGGCGGCACGGCCGATCCGATCGCGCTCGATTCCGCCTGGAGGAACGACTGATGCAGCCGCGGATCCTCGCGGGTCCGCCGGCCGCGTCCGGCGCCGAGACCTACGACGACCATCGCGCCCGACTCGGCGCGCTGCCCGCGGGCCGCGCTGCGGCGGCCGCAATCGGCGCGCTCGAGGCGAGCGGCCTCCTCGGCCGTGGCGGCGCTGGCTTCCCGGTCGGCAAGAAGTGGCGGTCCGTTGCGGGCCAGCCTGGCGGCGCGGCGGTCGTCCTCGTGAACGGGGCGGAAGGGGAGCCGCTGAGCTCGAAGGACCGAACGCTCATGCGTCTCCGGCCGCATCTCGTCCTCGACGGCGCGTTGCTTGCCGCGAACGCCGTCGGCGCGGGCCGGATCGCGCTCTACGTCGGATCGGCGCAATCCGACGCCCAGGTTGCGCTGACGCGCGCACTCCGCGAACGGAACGACGTGAATGTTCCGGTTCAGATGTTCGCCGCGCCGGACCGCTACGTCGCCGGCGAGGAGACCGCCGCGGTTCATTTCGTGAACGCCGCGGACGCCCGGCCGACGACGACGCCGCCGCGTCCATACGAACGCGGCATCGGTGGGCGGCCGACGCTCGTCCAGAACGTCGAGAGCCTCGCCAACGCCGCGCTCATCGCCCGGTTCGGGGACGGCTGGTACCGCGAGGTGGGCCGCTCGTCGACCCCCGGCAGCGCGCTCGTGACGATCAGCGGATCGGACCGCGACGGCGTCCGCGAGATCGAGATCGGCACGACGATCGCGGAGCTCGCCCAGATCTCCGGAGCGGGCACGGACCCTCGCCACCAGCAGGCCCTGCTGCTTGGCGGCTACTTCGGCGGCTGGCTCTCGGCCGAGCGTGGCTGGGACGTGCCCCTCGATCCCATCGCGCTGCGCGATGCCGGCTCGGCGTTCGGCGCCGGGGTCGTCGCCTTCCTCGGCCACGATCACTGCGGGGTTCGGGCGACGGCCCGGATCATGGATTACCTGGCCGGGCAGAGCGCCGCTCAGTGCGGCCCGTGCGTCTTCGGCCTGCGCGCCATCGCTGATGCCGTCGGGCGGCTGGCGACCGGTAGGCCGGCACACGACGACCTGCCAAGGCTCGAGCGCTGGTCTCGCCAGCTCGCGGGTCGCGGCGCCTGTCGCCATCCCGACGGCGCGGTCGGCCTGCTCCTGAGCTCCCTCCGCGTCTTCGGGCCGGAATGGGAGCTGCACGCGCGGCGGCGGACGTGCTCGCGCGAAGTCGTCGGCGGTGCGGCGCCGACCCGGCCACGGCGCATCGTCGACCAGCGGGCGCAGGTCGCCTGACATGACGACGCGGATCGCCCGGGGGCGAACCCGGACGGAGCTCGTCGTCGACCGGATCGCCTGCGACGGCTACGGCATGTGCGCCGAGCTGCTGCCAGAGCTGATCGACCTCGACGACTGGGGCTACCCGATCGTCGCGGAGGGCGGCGTCCCGAACGAGCTGCTCGACCACGCCCGACGAGCGGTCGCCGTCTGTCCGGTCCTGGCGCTGAAGCTCGCTCGTCGTTCGGTCCAGCCCGTCGAGCGCGGTCAGGCGGGATGGCACGGCCCGGCGACCGGCGCCGTGCGACCCTGAGGCCGTGCGAATCCTCGTCGCGGAGGACGATCCGGGGCTCCGCGACGTCATCGTCCTGGGGCTGTCGGACAGCGGCTACCACGTTGACGCGGTCGACCGTGGCGAC